>CAZOLE010000006.1:0-21328 GCA_964580445.1 uncultured Porphyrobacter sp. | reverse complement strand
CTATTCGACAGCCCTATATCGATGATCTTGAACGCGAATTCGCAAGTGGCAAGACATTGCTTCGGATTGCTGCCCCTGATTTTGTCGAGGAAGCCGAGACCAAATTGCGTGGGCACGCGGTTGATCAAAGCGTGATCGCAGAGGCCACCAATCGCCTGCGCGCAATGCCCGGCGGCGATGCGATTGATGCCGTGGTCCTATCCTGCACCCATTTTCCACTGTTGCGCGAAGAGCTTGGAAAGGAGCTTGGTCCCGATGTCGACCTGATCGACGGAGCTGAGGGGATAGCGAGGCGGATCGCCGCTCTATTGGGCGGGCAGGAATTTGCCAAGCCCAACCAAAATCGCTTCGTGCTGACCGGCCCGCTTGACCGAGCGGTTGGGTTAGAAGCGGCCCTCGCCAACCGAGGCTTTGATAACCCCGAGAGTTTCTGACCGTTTTTGTTGCAAGTGGCTCGCAAAGATCACGGCTAGCCAATTCGATCACCGTTACCTAGATAACCGCATGGCCCAATGGCTTGAACTAAGCTATGCGGCGAGCAAATTGAATAAAGCTGGCGGCCCAGTCACCGTGCTTTGCCCTTGAAACTGTGAGCGTTACTGCGTGAATTACGATCAGATATTTGACCAGGCGATTGACCGGCTCCACGAGGAGGGTCGCTACCGCGTCTTCATCGATATTCTTCGCAACAAGGGCGCCTATCCGAACGCACGCTGTTTCCACGGTCACAATGGGCCAAAGCCGATTACGGTGTGGTGCTCCAACGATTACCTTTGCATGGGCCAACACGAAAAAGTCATCGGTGCGATGGAAGATGCGCTGCACGATGTTGGCGCAGGCTCTGGTGGCACGCGTAACATTGGTGGCAACACGCATTTGCATGTCGAGCTGGAAAATGAGCTCGCTGAACTGCACGGAAAAGAGGGCGCACTGCTTTTCACCTCGGGCTATGTCTCGAACGACGCGACGCTCTCGACGCTCGCAAAGCTGCTGCCCGATTGTGTCATTTTCTCCGACGAATTGAACCACGCAAGCATGATTGCCGGGATCCGCAATTCTGGCTGTGAAAAACGGGTGTTCCGGCACAATGATGTCGCCCATCTTGAAGAACTGCTGGCCGCAGAAGACCCAGCCTCTCCAAAACTGATCGCGTTTGAGAGCGTCTATTCAATGGACGGCGATATCGCCCCGATCCATGCCTTTTGCGATCTTGCCGAGAAATACAACGCGCTGACCTATGTTGATGAGGTCCACGCAGTGGGCATGTATGGCGATCATGGCGGCGGCATTTCGGAACGTGAAAATGCCGCAGATCGGATCGACATTATCGAAGGGACTTTGGGCAAAGCCTTTGGCGTGATGGGCGGCTATATCGCGGCCGATACCCGTGTCATCGACTGCATTCGCTCCTACGCCCCGGGATTTATCTTCACCACCTCAATCAGCCCGGTTTTGGTTGCCGGCGTCCTCGCTTCGGTGCGGCACTTGAAGGAAAGCTCCGAAGAGCGGCGCCAACAGCAAGCCGCTGCTGCGATGCTGAAGCTGAAATTTGCCGAGGCTGGCCTGCCGGTCATGGACAGCGTCACGCATATCGTCCCGCTGATGGTCGGCGATCCGGCGCGCGCGAAGAAGATCAGCGACATCCTGCTCGCCGAATACGGCGTCTATGTTCAGCCGATCAATTATCCCACCGTCCCGCGCGGCACAGAACGCCTGCGCTTCACCCCCGGCCCCCTGCACACCGAGGCGATGATGGATGAGCTGACCGAGGCTCTGGTCGAAATTTGGGACAGGTTAGAGCTGGAATTGGCCGAGGCTGCTTGACCGCCATCCCATAAATCGCCCAGGTGTCTGACAAGACTGTCTTGGGAGGGACCTCTTGGCTACTACATTTGATCGCGCAATGCTCGACACCGGAGCGCTCGATATTCGCCCCATGACACCTGCTATCGGCGCGGAAATTCTCAATATCGATCTTGGCGCACCCGATATTGCGACCCGCATCCGCGATATTCGCGCGGCGCTCCTCAAACACGGCGTGATCTTCTTCCGTGACCAAGACATCACGCAGGAACGGCATATCGCTTTTGCCCGGCATTTCGGCGATCTGGAGGTCCATCCTGCAACGCCGAAAGATCAACCCAACCCAGAGGTGCTGCGCATCACCCATGGCCCAAAGAGCCGAGGGAAAGAGAACTATTGGCATTCCGATGTCACTTGGCGTGAAAAGCCCTCACTCGGCTCGATCTTGCTTGCCCGCGAAGTGCCCGAAGTTGGCGGCGACACGTGTTTCACCAATATGCATCTCGCCTATGAACGGTTGAGCGAACAAATGAGTCGCTTTTGCGAAGGCCTCACCGCGGTGCACGATATTGCCCGCGTGTTCGCCAAAAGGATGGGTAAAACGCCTGAGGAATTGCGAGAACAATATCCCATGGTGCGCCACCCAGTGATCCGCACACATCCGGAAACAGGCGAGCGGGCGATCTACGTCAACACCGCCTTCACTTCGCATATAGAAGGGCTGTCGAAAGAAGAGAGCAATTGGTTGCTCGCGCACCTGTACAAGACGGCCATGGATGCTGAGATCCAGTGCCGTTTTCGCTGGCAAGCCGGCTCGATCGCGTTTTGGGATAACCGCGTGTGTCAGCATCTGGCCGTTTCCGACTACTTCCCCGCGCGCCGGGTGATGGAACGAGTAACGATTGCTGGCGACAAACCCTATTTCACTGCCTAGCACCGCGCGCATTGCCGTAGCGTCCTTTGCGCGGCGATGCGCCTGCGCTACCTCTCCCTTCAAACACAGTTAGGAGAGAGCAGTGAGCAACGACTACGGCAATCCAGATCAGACATTCGCGCAAGTTGTGAACGGACGGCGTTCGGTTCGCGGATATCTCGACAAACCCGTGCCGCAATCACTGCTCGAAGAGGTGCTGGCGATGGCAATGCGTTCGCCGTCCTCGATGAACACCCAGCCCTATCACTTCCATGTCATCACCGGGGAGCCGCTCGACCGGATCCGCAAGGGCAACACCGAACGAATCCTCGCAGGCGAACCGGATAGCCGGGAGTTTCGCAAAGGGCACCCGTTCGAGGGCGTCCACCGTGATCGTCAGGTGGGCTGCGCGATCCAGCTGTTTGAGGCGATGGGTATTGGCCGCGATGACAAAGAAAAGCGTCAGGACTGGGTCCTGCGCGGCTTTCGCCAATTCGACGCGCCCGTCTGTGTGATCATCACCTATGACAAGGAATTGTCTGACGCGGATGACACCGTGTTCGATTGCGGGGCAGCAACCACGGCGCTCGTCAATGCGGCTTGGTCGAAGGGGCTCGGCTGCGTCATCAACTCGCAAGGGATCATGCAAAGCCCAGTGGTTCGCGAACATGCCAATATTCCCGATACTCAGGTGATTATGAAAGCGGTGGCGCTTGGTTGGCCTGACCCCGACTTCCCTACAAACCCAGTTAAGATCACGAGGCGTACGGTAGACGAGGCGGCGACGTTTGTCGGGTTTGATTGATGCCAGAGAGCTTTCTCGACCGCGTTTACAAAGCCTCCGGTAACGCCGAGATGCGCGGAATCTATGATGATTGGGCGAGCGAGTATGATTCAGAAGTCACTGCCAATGGCTATCAAACGCCATTGCGCGTTGCGGCCATTCTGAAAGACCATCTGAGTGATCAAACTGCGCCAATATTGGACTTTGGCTGCGGAACGGGACTGTCTGGCGAGGCGCTCAAAGCAGCGGGATTTACTCGGATAGATGGTTCGGACCTATCACAAGGGATGCTCGACATAGCCCGAGCAAAATCAGTCTATCGGTCTCTCCAAGTGACTAGCCCGGGCATTCCTCTTGCGCAGCAGCTTGGCGACTATGCCGCGATCACAGCCGTCGGCGTGATCAGCAAAGGGGCCGCGCCTGCGAGTGTCTATGACGAGCTGATCGAAGCGATGAAGCCGGGCGCGACCATCGCCTTTTCAATGAACGATCTTAGCCTGAATACGGAAGAATATGGCGGTCTTGTCAAAGCCAGCGTGCAAGCCGGCACGATGACGCTGATCGTGGAGGATTACGGCCCTCATCTGGCGAAGTATGGAGAGAACTCCGGTTCAACGATCTATGTTTTGCAAAAGCGCACCTAACGCGGGTCTTATCGCAAGCTCACCACATTATCGCGAGCTTCGCGTCGTTGTGATCCGTCGAATAGACTCATCATCGGTTCGTCCGAGACGGTCACAATCTCCGCATCCCCAAAACCGTTGAAACCGGTCTTCATCGCCGCGCCATAGGCACCAAGCATGCCGATCTCGATATAGTCGCCCGCTTGAATGTCGCCGGGCAACGGGAATGGTCCAGCCATATAATCCGCATCGTCGCAGGTCGGGCCATAAAACGCGAAGTCTAGCTCTGGGTCGCGCAAATCATCTTCGAGCGCCCGCACCGGGAAGCGCCATGCAACATGCGCTGCGTCGTAGAGCGCTCCGTATGCGCCGTCATTGATATAGAGCTCCTCTCCACGCCGCTTCGTCACTTGCACGATCATAGACGAATACTCCGCGCACAAAGCCCGCCCCGGCTCGCACCACAATTCTGCGTTGTAGGCGACGGGTAGCTCTTCGAAATGTTTGGCGATGATTGCGAAGTAATCTTCGAGCGGCGGCGGGTCCATATCGGGATAGATGCTGGGGAAACCACCGCCCACATCGATCATGTCGATTACCACACTGGCTTCAGCAATCGCTGCGCGGGTGCGGTCCATCGCTTGGACAAAGGCAAAAGGCGTCATCGCTTGACTGCCGACATGGAAGCACACGCCCAACCAATCGCAATGCTGGCGCGCCTCCTGTAACAGCGTAGGCGCTTCAGTGAGGTCACAGCCAAATTTTGCAGCTAAGCTCAGCTGCGCATATTCGCTGGACACCCGCAGACGCACGCACAGGCGCAGGTCTTGCGCTGGCTCACCCGTCTCAGGATTGCGGCAAGCATCAACAATGTTGGCTAGCTCTTCATGCGTGTCCAAGCTGAAGGTCTTCACCCCATGCTGAAAATAGGCCTCAGCGATGGTTTTCTTCGTCTTGATCGGGTGCATGAAACACAATTCTGATTCCGGCAAAGCCTCGCGCACCAGCCGCACTTCGGCAATGGAAGCCACGTCATACTGGGCAATGCCCGACGCCCATAGCACCTGCAGCAGGTCCGGTGCGGGGTTTGCTTTCACGGCATAGAGTACCTTGCCCGGAAACTTCTCTATGAAGAAGCGGGCAGCGCGCCGTGCGGCGTGTGGGCGGTTGAGGATCACCGGCTCGTCCGGCGAAAGGTCGCGGACTACAGACCGAGCATCAGGATAAATGTGCAACTCAAGGGACCCCCTTAAAGGTTCAGCTGGTGACCAAACGGTTTAAAAGGCTGCCTTGCGGTTTAGTCCCTTGGGGCAGCGATGGCGCGCATTATGCGACAATGCGTGCGCTCGCAAGCATAAAAGTTGCTAAAGGAACGAGTTCCCAAACGCGGACTAAAACGAAACGCGCGGAACCTGATCAACAGTGCCTTTTTCGCTGTCATCGAGTTGATTGAAATCAGCTTCCTTGAAGCCAATTATCCCTGCGAACAGGACAGCCGGGAACGCTTCACGCGATGTATTGAAGCGCGCAACGGCCGCGTTCAAAGCGCGGCGTGCAGCCGCAAGCTTGTCTTCAGTGTCGCTCAGCTCTTTTTGTAGCTCACGGAAATTGCCGTCCGCTTTCAAGTCGGGATACGCCTCACCAAGTGCTAGGAGGTTATCGAGCGCGATCTTCAATCCCTGCTCATCACCAGAAGTCGGCTCACCTTTTGCCGCCACGTTGCGCGCGGTGATAACCGCTTCGAGCGTTTCGGCTTCGTGGCTCGCATAGCCTTTGACGGTGTTGATTAAGTTCGGGATCAAATCGTGGCGAAACCGCAGCTGCGCATCGATATCGGCAATGCCTTGGCGCACATTCTGGCGAAGCCCCACCAGATTGTTGTAAATGCCGATCACAATAATCGCGATCAGCGCTGCAATCCCTAGTCCAATCCAAAGACCCATCGAACAACTCCCCCTTTTCTAAACCGAGATGCTATACCATAGCGGCAAAAGGTAAACAGATTAAGGGGGGACAGCGGATCAATGAAAGCGGATGTTCAAGGATTGATGTCTGGCGAGTTGGGTGATTGGCTCAGCGAGCAATCGACAATGCGCGAAGAGGCAAAAGAAAAGGCGCAATCGCGCTGGCTATGGGGCGGTGCAATTGCCCTGCCTCTACTTGCTTTCTTGTGGTTTGGTCCAAGTTGGGGCTTCGGCCTCAAGTCGATCATCACCGCGGTCGCTGGAATCGGGGTTGGATCTTGGGGATACATCCCGATCGCCGAAGCCAAAAAGGCGATCAAAGTCGGGATCAACTCGGCAATCGCGAAGAGCCTTGGCGTCCAATATGAGCATGACGTCGAACCCGGCGCCGAGTTTGAGGCCGCAAAGAACTACGGCTTGCTCCCAAGCTACAATCGCTCACACTTCGAAGATCGCTGGTTTGGCAATTTGGAAGGCCATGACTTCAGTCTTTACGAAGCACATTTGGAAGAAAGGCGCGGCAGCGGAAAAAATCAACGTTGGGTCACGGTCTTTCGTGGCGCAATCATCGATATGAGTTTTGGTCGAGATTTCCACTCAACCACGCTTTTGCAACGCAAAGGCAAGCACAAGAAATGGTTTGGGCTAGGATCGCGCAAGGATCATGTGAGTTTCAAAGGCCACCGACTCGACTATGTCGATCAAGTTCATCCTGATTTCGAAGACGTGTTTGAGATGTACAGTGACGATCAAGTCGAAGCACGCGTGCTCGCACACCCTGCTTACATTGAGCATTTGCTAGGGATCGAAAGCGCGTTTGACGGCGAAGCGATCCGGGCGCTTTTCACTAAGGGTGAGGTGATCATTGCCGTCGAAAGCGGCGACTTGTTTGAAAGCGGCGCGCTCGATTCTGCTGGCGACGAGACCCGCGCGCAAACAACCGCGGATCAATTCGCGGCCCTTGCGCGCATGGCGCTGTCGATCAATCAGAACGACCGGGGGCGCGGCGGCACCATTGCGGGGCCAGACGACGCCCGTAATCTGGGTGAAAGCGGCCCGCTCAGCGATAAGCCAGCACGCAAGCCCGGTGGCTTTGGCCGAAAAGGGCTCTGAAACTTAGGAGCCTTTGGTCGCGTCCACCATAGTGGTGACTGCCTTTTGGTTCGACGCTAGGAACACCTTGATATTCTCTAACAGGTTGCCGAACGTCACCCCGTTATCGAGGATCATATAGCGATCTATCCGGACCTTATCATCGCTGTTGAGCCAGACCTTCACCACGACCGTTTCATCGTCGGCTTTCTTCACGTGAGCAGGGGTAAGACCGGGAGGCTGATTATAGCGCGAAAACATAAGCAAGCCTTGGCAACCGGCTTTACCGCCGTTTTGGTTGCAGACATAACCGCGTAAGAAGAAGGTGCGACCGCTGTCAGAGCGCAATACCACTTCCGGGCGTTGGCTCTCATTCGCTTCAAGAACTTCGAAACCGAGCACAGCCGCAAGATTGCGAAATTCGGCAAGATCGACGTCTTCAACGATACGGTTCGCGTCATATTCTAGCGGCGCCTGCGCGGATGCAGGCACGCTAAGCACGGCGCCCAAAGAAAGAGCGGCTGCGGCAAAAATTGTCTTCATAGTAGTCCCCCCAATGCTGAACCCCCATGGGTCTGCATGTTCCTTAGTGAACGGGAGGTTAGCTCAATCGGTCGCGAAAGTCGTTGTACGAAAACGACTTGATGCAGTCCAAAGCGTCAGTTTCTGAATCCCACAGCCAAATTCCTGGCAATTGTACACCGTTAAACGTGTTGGCTTTGACCATCGAGTAATGCGCTTGGTCGAGAAACGCGAAGCGCGCACCGGGTTCTGCTGCGACGGGCATACGGTAATCGCCAATCACATCGCCTGCCAAACACGAGGGCCCACCTAGGCGGATCGGGATCTTGATCTCGTCATTCTGCTCACCCAACATTGCCGGGCGATAGGGTGCTTCCAGTACGTCAGGCATGTGGCAGGTTGCCGAGACATCGGTGATCCCGAACGGCACTTCGTTAAAGCCCGTATCCAACAACGTGCCCACAAGAATACCTGCATCCAAAGCAACGGCTTCACCCGGCTCAAGGATGATCTCCGCGCCAGTATCTTCGGCCGCGTCTTTTAGGAGTTCGACCAATTCTTCGCGCTCATAGTCCGCACGAGTGATATGATGCCCCCCACCCATATTGATCCACTTGAGCTGGCCAAACCACGGCTCGATCGCATCGAACACTTTGTCCCACGTTTGCCTGAGCGGTTCAAAGGTTTGCTCACATAAATTGTGAAAGTGGATACCTTCCACACCTTCCATATGCTCTTCGGTCAACTGATCGATAGGAAAGCCCAGCCGCGATCCGGGTGCGCTAGGATCGTATTTGGGCACTTCACCCGTCGCGGTAAGCGGGTTGAGCCGCAAACCTACGCTTACATCCCCGCCGGTCGTCGCGGCATGATCGAGGATCAGCCGGGCTCGCTTCATTTGGTTGGGAGAATTGAAGATCACATGATCGGACAAGCGGCAAATCTCGTCCAGCTCCTCCGGTTTGAACGCCGCAGAATAGGTCGCGATATCGCCATCGTAAAACTCGCTTGCAAGGCGTGCTTCCCACAACCCGCTGGTCGAAACACCGTCGAGATATTCGCCAATGATCGGCGCAGTTGAGAACATGCTGAAAGCTTTGAGCGCAGCAAAGACCTTGCACCCGGCCTGATCACGAATGTCAGCGAGTATCTGACAGTTGGCGCGAATCTTGGCCGCGTCCACAACGAATGCCGGGCTGTCGACGCGGCTAAGGTCGAACTGGGCAAAGGCACCTGGATCACCAGCTTGGGTTTGCATTAGATAGGCTTCCTTTGATTCACACGAAGACACTAAGGCACAAAGGCGTCAGTGCCTTCCGATCTGTCCGAAATAGTTATTGGCCACCCGCTGTAGGCCTCCTTTGAATGTCGGCTGCCCGAAATTCATCAATAGGCCTAGCGGAAGCTTCATAAGGCGAAGGTAGGTTAGCAACTGCTTTGCATGGACAGGAGCATTGCGCTCCATCTTTGTGCCTTTGTGTCTTCGTGTGAACCAAACCTAAAACTCAACCGGTCCATCAAGCTCGGCCACCTGCCACGGCAGGCCATGTGCGTTGAGCATTTCCATAAAGGGGTCGGGGTCCATCTCTTCCATATTGAAGACACCCTCGCCCGACCAGACGCCCTGCACCATCATCGCCGAACCTATCATTGCTGGGACGCCGGTTGTGTAGCTTACCGCTTGATTGCCTGTTTCCTCATAAGCGGCCTCATGCGAGCAGATATTGTTGATGTAGAATGTCTTCTCGCCCGAACCGTCCAAGGCCTCTCCCGTCGCGATACAGCCGATATTGGTGTTGCCTTTGGTCGTCTTACCAAGGCTTTCCGGCTTAGGCAGAACGGCAGCAAGGAATTGCAAAGGAATGATTTCTTGTCCTTTATACTTGATCGGCTCAATCCCGGTCATCCCGACATTTTGAAGCACAGTGAGGTGTTTGATGTACTCATCGCCAAACGTCATCCAGAACCGCGCCCGTTCAATCTCTGGATTGAATTTGGCAAGACTTTCAAGCTCTTCGTGATACATCAAATACGCTTGGCGAACCCCGACCTTCTCAAAATTGAACGGGGTTGAAACCTGCATCGCCGGAGTCTCTACCCATTCACCATTCTCCCAATGCCGGGCAGGCGCCGTGACTTCGCGAATGTTAATCTCAGGATTGAAGTTGGTCGCAAAGGCTTGGCCGTGATCTCCACCATTGCAATCGAGGATATCAAGCTGGCGAATGGTTTTGAGCCTATGCTTCTTCAGCCACATAGTGAAAACGCTCGTCACTCCCGGATCAAAACCAGAGCCGAGGAGCGCCATCAACCCCGCTTCTTTAAAGCGTTCATGGTAGGCCCATTGCCATGAATATTCGAACTTCGCTTCGTCTTTGGGTTCGTAATTCGCGGTATCGAGATAGCTAACGCCCGCTTCCAAACACGCATCCATGATCGGAAGGTCTTGGTATGGCAGCGCGAGATTGACGACGAGCGCGGGTTCGATTTGGCGAATCAAATTGATCATCGCAGGCACTTCTTCCGCATCGATTTCATAGGTCGAAACCGTCCGTCCGGTGCGCTCCCTAACGCCCGCGGCGATGGCGTCGCATTTTGACAAAGTCCGGCTCGCAAGATGAATGTCGCTGAAGATTTCAGCGTTCATCGCCATTTTGTGCACGCAGACGGAGCTGACGCCCCCTGCCCCAATCACCAGAACCCTCGACATAAACGTGGACCTTTCCAATTCGAATCTTGCGCCGCCCTTAGGACAATGCGCTAAGGTCGACAAATGATCCGAACACCTACTCAACAAGGCGTGCAAGCTGCGGCTCAGAGCATTGCGGAAATTCTACCGCCGACCCCGCTTTTGCCGGTGGAGATCAATGGCAATAGTTGCTGGGTGAAAGCGGAAAACTTACAGCCTGTTGGCGCGTTCAAAATTCGCGGGGGTTGGTGGAGGCTTTCGAACCTCACCGAGGATGAACGCGCGGGCGGCGTTGTTGCAGTATCCTCCGGCAATCACGCGCAAGGCGTTGCATGGGCCAGTCGAAAGCTCGGGATCAGTGCCATGATTGTGATGCCGCATGATGCGCCGCAAGTGAAGCTCGATAACACGCGCGCGCTAGGCGCTGAAATTGTCCTTTACCAACGCGCTCCTAAAGAACGAGGGGGCGAAGACCGCGATGCGGTGGCCGCGAAACTGATCGAGCAAAACGGAGGCACCTTGGTTCACGCCTTTGGCGATCCCTGGGTGATCGAAGGGCAAGGTTCCGCGGGGATCGAAGCAGAGGTGCAATTGGGCCGTGCTCCCAGCCGCTTCATCGCATGCTGCGGTGGCGGAGGGCTGGCAGGTGGCCTTTCGCTCGCTTGCCCCAAAGCGGCTGTGCATGTGGTCGAGCCGGTCGGTTGGGACATGGTTGGCCAAGCGCTCGCGACCAGCACAATCGTGCAGGTGGCGGATGATGCGCCAGAAACGATCTGCGACGCGCTTATCCCAAACGCCACCAAGGCAATCAATGTAGACGTGCTCAAAGGCCGCGCAGAGCCAGGGACCACCGTCACCGATGAAGAGGTGCGCTATGCGCAGCGCTGGGCTTTTGCCAATTTGCGGCTTGTGGTCGAACCGGGCGGCGCAGCGGCATTGGCAGCAGCCCTAGCTGGCAAAGTTCCTCTGGATGATGGAGCTGTCATCATGATCACGGGGGGGAATGCTGACCCGGCGACCTTTGCTGAAACCATCGCTGCGGCTTGAGCGCGCTGGCTTGATCGGTTGCGTTTGACAACGTGCACGCACTCTCGCAGTGAGAGACGGCAAAAAGAAGAGGGGTTGCTGACCATGCAAGCACAGATACTTGGACCGGCCGCAGTACTGGTTTTGTGGACGCTTATTGTTCTTTTCTGGATCATACCGTTGCGCTTTGGAGCCATCGCAAAGATTGAAAAGTCGAAATTTAGCGGCAAAGCTGGTGGACGGGGACAGGATCTGGAAGGGGTGATCCCGGACAAAGCCAATTGGCCCTCGCACAATCACACCCACCTGCTCGAACAGCCAACCTTATTCTATGCCATTGTCGTAATTCTCGCGATTGCTGGCGCAGGAGCGCTCGATGTGATGCTTGCCTGGGCCTATGTTGGCATACGGATCGTGCATTCACTGTGGCAAATTCTCGTGAACAAACTGCCTGTTCGCTTTACCTTGTTTTTGGCAAGCACGGCGGTTCTGATCATCCTTGCCATTCGCGCAATTGTCGCAACCGTCTTCGCCGATCCCAGCGTCGTTGCAGCCTAGGAGCCAAACATGACTGATACACAAATCTTGGGCGCAGCGGTCGCCTTGATGATCTGGACTATGATCATGTGGGCGTGGATGTATGCGACCCGCATTCCAGCAATGAGCAAAGCCACAGGAATTGAGAGCCCCGCCAAAATGGTGGGCTTAACAGGTGCCGGACTGCGCTCGGAATTGCCAGAGAAAGTGAATTGGAAAGCAGATAATTACAATCACTTACACGAAGCCCCTACAGTGTTTTATGCTGTGGCGATTGTGCTATCTATTCTTGGAGCAGGCGACGGGATGAACGCATTCCTCGCGTGGATTTACACCGGGCTTCGGATTGCCCACTCGCTGGTGCAAGTGACCGCCAACAGAGTGTTGGTGCGCTTTGTGCTATTCGCAATGTCGAGCATAGTGTTGATCGTATTGATCGCTAAGGCTGCAATCATTCTATTTGGCGGCGGATCATCAGCCTAGACAGAGTTTAGCTTAAAAAGTGTGGGCAATAGCGGCGCAGGATTATTCCGCCGCTACGCTTTCCGCTGTCTCGGCCTCGTCTTCCAAAGTTGCGAGAAAACGCTCGCCATCAAGCGCGGCCATACAGCCCATCCCTGCCGCTGTTACCGCTTGGCGATAGACATGATCGGTCACGTCGCCCGCCGCAAATACGCCGGGGATGGCAGTTTTCGGTGTGCCGGGCTCCACATCAAGATAGCCGCCTGCGTCCATCGCTAGCTTGCCTTTGAACAACTCGGTTGCGGGCGCATGTCCAATCGCCACGAATGCCCCATCCACTTCCAAAGTTGAGGTTTCGCCAGTCTGAGTGTCTTCAAGCACCACGTGATCCAACGCCCCATTCTCTCCGGCCTCAAAGCTCTTGACGGTCTTGTTCCACAGCGTCGAAATCTTGGGTGATTTGAATAGCCGCTCTTGCAGGATTTTTTCCGAGCGCAGCTCATCACGGCGGTGAATCAGCGTCACGTCGTCAGAATGGTTGGTGAGATAAAGCGCCTCTTCCACCGCAGTATTGCCGCCGCCAATCACCGCAACCTTTTTGCCGCGATAAAAGAACCCATCACACGTCGCGCAAGCGGAAACACCTTTACCGCCCAGTTCCTGTTCGCCGGGCGCGCCAAGCCATTTAGCCTGCGCGCCAGTGCAGATAACCAGCGTATCGCCAATATATTCGTCGCCGCTATCGCCGATCGCGCGGAAGGGTGATCCCCCTTCAAGGTCAACCGAGACAATCGTGTCCCACATCATCCGGGTTCCGACATGCTCGGCTTGCGCCTTCATCTCTTCCATTAGCCACGGCCCCTGCACCACTTCGCGATAGCCGGGATAGTTCTCGACATCGGTTGTGATGGTCAGCTGTCCGCCGGGCTGAAGCCCCTGCACTACAATCGGCTCAAGCATGGCGCGCGCGGCGTAAATCGCTGCGCTGTATCCAGCTGGACCGGAGCCGATGATGAGCATTTTTGTGCGATGGGTGGCCATAGATTATCTCTTAACTTGCAAATGTAGAGTGAACTAGGAAACCGATATGGGAGCCTCAGCGCCGCTTGTCACGCCAGATAGAGCGCTGTTGACCAAGCTTTCCTTGGATCATCCACAATTGCGATTTCAACGGTCTGTTGGGGCGACATTTTTCGCGCCTCCAAACAAACGCTAGACTCAGCCGATCAGGTGGCTTCTAATCAAACGCCTTTGTGACTCATCCACACCCAGAACCTGCTCCAGATAGCCTTCGGTAGAGCCGAACCGCTCGACCACCGACGCGCGTGCCGCTTCGAGGAATTGCGGCTCCACCCCCATCAAGACGCGGATCGTCGCCTCGTCTTCTGTTCCATACTTTCCGCCAAGCATTACCCGCCCATGCGCTATGCGCTCCTCATTGCGCGGGGAGTGATTGGTGAGAAGGTAATCCTCCATCGCATCATCGGGGTGCACGCCTAGAATGTGGTGCAACAAATCAACCGCCATCCCGGTGCGGTCCTTGCCCGCAGCACAATGAACCAAACTCGATCCATCGCCGTTCGCTAGCGCTGCGAAGTAACGCCGGAGCACGTAATTTACGCCGTCACGATCGGGCAGCGCGGCGTAGAGCCCCGTCATAGCTTGGCGCGCAGTCTCCGCATCAATGCTGCCCTGCGCGGCTTCGAGATGTGGGGCTAGCCCTGCGGTCTCTCCGGCGAAGATATGCACCTCAGCAGTAAAGCCTTCTGGCCTGCGGCAAGTGTGCCGCTCACGCTCGCTGTCACCTCGCAGATCAATGACATGCGCCAGATGAAGGGCCGCAACAGTCTCCAAATCCGCGTCAGTAGCATCCGCATGATGCCCCGAACGGAAAAGCAAACCGGTCTTAACACGTCCACCATCAACCGCCGAGTAACCGCCATAATCGCGCAGGTTATGAATGCCTTCGGTGGTAAGGAACGCGCCGGCGGTCCCACTTGCGAATGTTGGTTGTCGAATCATGCGAACGACCCTGACACCCTCACCTGCCAGCAGCAAGCGCGCGGCTCCAATTGGGAAAGCGTGAATAGGTAAGAGTGCCCAGCCTTCGACCAACAGCAACTTGGTAAACGCGGCTTAAGCACGGTTCTAACCCCACTCTGAACACCCAATACCGAGGAGCCGCGTGCACTATGGCACGAATTCTAATCGCCGATGATGACGAACTGATTGCCGAGATCGCGTCCGAAACCTTGATTGATGCGGGCCATGCCAGCGGATGGGTGACAAGCGGCGAAAAAGCATGGGAACTGTTGATCCGGCACAAGCGACCCGACCTACTGCTGCTCGATCAGGATATGCCCGGAATCTCGGGTATTTCCTTGCTCCGCAAACTGCGCGGATCCCCTAAGTTTTACGATTTGCCGATCATTATGTTTACCGCGATGAAGGGTGAGGAAGACGAAAATCAGGCGATATTCGCAGGCGCTCAGGACTTTATTCGCAAACCTTTTGATGCGCGAATTCTAATCACCCGAGTGACGCGCGTACTTTCCAAACGCGTTGGCAGGCCAAAGCACACCGAGCTGCAAACGGTGATGGCGCGCGAGGCAGGTATGATCAGAGACGAACCAAGACCGGGATGGCGTTTTCTCTAAAGCGCTAGTTCTCTAAAGCGCTAGAGAGTGACGGTCAGCATACCTAATCAGGCGCTATTTGCATCTTTCTGCGAAACGAGCAGACCTTTTCCAATAACCTGAGCCTGAATCTCGGCCGCGCCTTCGAAGATGTTGAGTATTCGAGCATCGCACAAAACGCGGCTAATCGGGTATTCGAGCGCATAACCATTGCCACCGTGGATCTGCACAGCGTTGTCCGCCGCGCTCCACGCCGTGCGCGCGGCCAGTAACTTGGCCATGCCCGCTTCGATGTCGCAGCGGTCTCCGCGATCCTTTTGGCGCGCCGCAAAATAGGTAAGTTCACGGCTCATTACCGTTTCCACCGCCATCATCGCGAGCTTGTCTGACACCCTAGGAAATTGCGTCAGAGGTGCGCCGAATTGCTTACGTGTTTCCGCATAATCCAGCGCAAGATCAAAGGCGTTCCAAGCAACTCCAACCGCTCGTGCAGCGGTCTGAATACGCGCCCCTTCGAATGTGCGCATGAGCTGTTTGAAACCCTGTCCCTCAGCCCCACCTAGCAGAGCCTCTTCAGACACTTCAAACCCGTCAAAGCCAAGCGCATATTCTTTCATCCCGCGATAGCCGAGCACTTCAATCTCGCTGCCATCAATGCCGTCGTCGGGAAACGGTTTCGCATCATCCCCCCGCGTTTTTTCGGCCAACAACATCGACAAGCCGCGATAGCCGGGTGTGTCAGCATCTGTGCGCACCAGCATCGTCATCAAATCGGCGCGCGCCGCATGGGTGATCCAAGTCTTGGCTCCATCCAACCGCCATCCGTTTTCGGTGCGCCGCGCGCGGGTCTTCACCGCCGCCAGATCAGAGCCTGTGTCGGGTTCAGTGAACACCGCTGTTGGTAAGATCGAACCATCTGCAATTCTGGGCAGGAATTTCGCCTTTTGCGCGTCGGTTCCATTTTCGCCGATCAACTCGCCAGCGATCTCGGAGCGCGTACCAAGCGAGCCCGCGCAAATCCAACCGCGCGACAATTCTTCGGAGACGACCGACATGGCAAGCTTGCCCAACCCCATTCCACCGTGATCTTCATCGATGCACACGCCAAAGACACCCAATTGTGCCATTTCGGTTATAACTTCGATTGGAATTAACTCATCTGCCAAGTGCCATTGATGGGCATTGGGCGTTATTTTATCCCTTGTGAATGTGCGGAATTGGTCGCGAACAAGATCGAGCGTATCGTCTCCGAGCTCTTCAAATGGCCGGATTCCTTGGCTCAAAAGGTCTACCAACCTTGCTCTGTTGGCCGCAGTGTTGCCTTGTTCGAGCAGCTTCGAGACGTTTGCATCCTGATTGAGCGCATCAGCTGCACCTTCGGTTCCCAGTGCAGACGGGCGCAGGACTTCTGACTGACTCATCGGCAAACCGTGGATTAGCTGAGCGCAATATTCTGCGATCCCGATGCGCAAGGTAAGTTCTTCAGTTTCGGTGAACTGCCCCACAGACGCCGCGGTACCGGCCCAATCGAGCGTCGCTTCCATTGCGGTGACACTCGCCGCGGCCCAAGCCATGCCGTGCACTGCATGCTGCTCTGCGTTTAGCGCTTCCGTTTCTACGCCAGGGGCCAATGCGATGCGATCATTGAGCGCATGCTTGGCCGCTTCAACGTATTTGCGTGCCGCATTGGTAGCCCGCAATGCAATCTCTATCCATTCGCTCATGCTATTCCGCTAGCAAAGCGCGACGCGACGCGCCCCTATTGTTTGCGCTACTTCAGGAATTTTCCTGATTTATTGCTCAATCATATAGCGCGCGCGCAAAGTGAAATTGCCGCCACTTGCAAGGGCGCCATCAGGATTGACCCGGAAATCAGTCACATTCGGGTCGCAGCCATCGCTATCGGCGGCCGGCACGTAGTCGAACGTCACGCCATTGTCGTTTGAAAACGCCAGATCATCACTCGCGGAACCTAGGCTTATGAAGTTGTACGAAAGTGAGGAATTGTTGCCGGGATCGGCGTAAATAACAGGCCCACCTGCAGCGCCTATCAGACACAACTTTAAATCGCCTGGGCCGCTATCAATCACTTCAACACTGTCGGTGTCCGTTGCTCCCTGACCACTGTTTGAGACCGTAATCAAATACTCAACAATCGCGCCAGGTATGGCTTTAGGATTAGATGCTCCGCCCCCAACTGTGCCGTTCACCGGATCTGAAATGACAGAGCTAAGCTTTGTCACCGAGATGTTTGGATCAGCCGGGGTGCAAAATGTGAAGTCATGGATCGCCACTGATTGATTTCCGGGGTTTGCTGGTGCGCCCGGACCATTGCCATATTCGATGATTATCGTGTCAAACGGCTCAAGGAAGGTGAAGACACCTGTACCGTCCGCTGTCGTGTCGCCGGCACCGCTGGTACCGATGATCGAATCTCCAACCACTTGATTGCTAACCCCGGGCGTCAGCACAGGATCAACCCGCACTCCACCGCGCAGTCCCCAGACCGTGACCCGATCTTCAAACGAACCTGTCCTGTCGATGTCGAATACTGAAAACTGCCCGCCTACGAATTCACGCGGCAAAGTGATCGTAGTCACCGCTTGTTGGTTCCGATTTGCATTGTTCATGTTGTAAGCTAGCGCCAATTCGGCCGGACTTAAGCCACCTGACACAGCCGTCGTCAAAGCCGGAACAGCGCCGCCAAAGCTGGCGCGCGATGCAAAGTTGCCATCGGTCACAATATCGAACTCGATCTGACCGAAACTTGCCAACTGGTACGTATTGTTCAGGCTACCGCCCGGCCATGTGACCGTCTGCCAGTCAAACACGAAAGTTCCCACGGGACAGGGCAATAACGGCGGAACGCCTGGTCCCGACGCAACTTGGAAGCTTGTCGTGGCAAAGTCATCTTCGATTGTATTGCCATTATCAGGTGTCGAATCTGGATCAGTTGCATTGCTGGCAACGACCTCTGCTGTGTTGGTGATCTGCGTGCCGCCGCTCGCATTGACGAACCCTGTCAGGTCAATCGAAGCGCTGGCCCCTGGCGCTAAGGTAGGAACTGTCCAGTCGCCTGATGCTTGGTCAAACGACCCATCGCCTGTTGCTGATGAAAAACTGAATTGCGCGGGGAGCGTGTCGCGCACGATGACACCGCTGGCCGGATCAAGCGAACTTGCATCGTTTGTTACCGTCAAGCGCCAAGTCGCATTTCCGCCATCTTGCGGGGCAGCCCCGATAAGCTGTTTGGTCAAAGAGATATCCGCTTCTGCCTCGTCAAATGTCAAGTCGGATACAGTCGAGAACTGCCCCCCCGGATCGCCAGTGCCGGTATAACTGAAGTAGACGATTTGAATGCGTTGTACTCGGGTAGTGCCAAAGTCAAAATCCAAGTTTCCGGTGGTCGCAGCAGTATCGGAATTGGTCGTACCGCGCCAGCCATCGACTACGGCATCGTTGGTTTCCGTTATACCACTTGCAGCAGTCCAGAATGCTGAGTTGGGCCGCGCATTTGTGAAGGCACCCGTGCCATCAGCGTCGTAAAATACCTCAACCGCATCGGCGAAGGTGCCAATGTCCACGTCGCTAAGGGTAAACTCGAGATTGCTGACCGCTCGGTCCAGTGTAATTGTGACAATAACCCGATCATCGGGATCAAATTCATTGTTGTTGAAGCTCATCAATAGAGGCGATGCGTTACCACCGACTGTGCCGCTGAAATAACTCACAAATTCGCCGCCAAATTCCGGGACGAACGTGCCGCCATCGGTTTGTGTTGTCCAATCCACTCGCGCAACGGTGCCATCCGAACCTGCTACGGTCGTGCCAGTCGGCAAGGGCGTTAAACTCGCAATACCAGCATCAGCCCAATCGACTGTAGCGGTTTGAGCGCGTGCCACATTGGGGACCGCAGCAAAAACTGCGAACCAGCATGTAACCAATATGGCTAATAGAAATCGCTTAAGCATCACCTGCGTCCTAGCCCGAGGAAATCGAACGTATCGGCGTCAAACTTGATGCGAACAGACGCGTAAACGCCCTCGTTTGTTGTCCGCGCTTCGCCAAAATCACCGTCACGGAAACCTTCAACGTTATAACCCACAGTCAGCAGAACATTGTCAGCGGGGACGATGCCGATTTGCGGTCCATATGCAAAGCTGGTGACATTGTCGTCAAGATTAGCCCGCACTGTTCCGCGCACGCCCAGTTCAATTTTGTCTGTTACTCCAACTCGGGCATCTGCGCCCGCAAGAATGGTGGTTCCGGAGAACTCAGTGCCTTCGAACTCATCGAAATTATAGCGCGCGCCGACAAACAAAGTGTATTCATCGCGGCGGGTTTGTTGCTCAAGTCCGAACGCGTCTTCGTCCCAACCGCGTGGACTTAGATTGCCCGACCAACTGCCGACCAAGCGGCGCGATGTTGCATCCCCATCGACGATCAAAGCGGTGTTGCCCGCACCAGCAACTTCGCCAGCTACCGCGCCAGTTACAACGTCGCTACGATATTCAAGCTTGCCCAACATCGCGAATTCGGAATCGTCCGGGCGATGCGCGTAGGCCAGGCTTGCATCGAAAATCTCAGTAATCGAGCCGTTGTTGTTTTCCGCGCGTGTCCAAGTCGCTCCAGAGCCAACAATGCTGCCTTCGCCGAGCTGACGGATCGCGCCAAAGGTTGCTCCCGCACGATCAGCCTGTTCGCCATCGCGGTATTCGCCGCGCGCAGTGATGCTCCAACGATCCTTGCGCCAAGCTGCGCCAAGAGTGACCGCGGTGAAGTCTTCAAAAAGTGTGTTGCCGGTCAGTTGACCACCGGTTGCAACCGGCTGAGCCGAATTGACGACATCGCTCACATCGCCGGTGCCGTTCAAAGTGCGACTACCATCAAATGTCGCGTCCAACGTCAAAGTCGGAGAAACTTGCAGGCTTTGTGACAGGCCAAAGGCGGCAAAGCTGCGATTGCCGAACTCGCCGATCGATTCCTGACCCAGGGTCGTAACCAATTGACCACCCTGCCAAGGCGTCACTTCAAATCCTGCACGAAGGCTTTGTGCGGAAATCTCGTCACCATCGGCGATCTCGTAAGAGCCGATCACGCGAATATCGTCGGTGATTGCATAGCGAACGCCCAAACGATGGCGCGCTGGCAAATCAATGCTCTCCGCTGAATCAAGCGCGATCGAACTTGTGGCACTGATTTGCAGAGCGTTGTCGAATAGGCGCTGCGTCACGCCAGCATCCAGCACGGTTGACGTGTTAGTTGTGCCATCGCTCAAGCGATCGTTGAAATGTGAAAGGCCAAACCGCAGGTCGGTGTTCTTTCGCGTCAACTGCACCTGGCCTTGCGCCGCTCGGCGGCGGTTATCATCGGTCAGGCTATCATCCTGCCAAGCGCTGCCAACGAAGCTCAGATTTTCGTTCAGGCGCACGCGACCATCAACGCCGATCCTGCGGCGGCCCACTTCTGCGCCGTTTTGTTGGCCAATGCCGTAATCCGCATCCAACTGGCGCGCATAAGCAAGCACATCGAGCTTACCGGTCTGGTGTTGCGCTTCGACCAGCCAGCCAGTGGCTGTGTCGCCGTCGCGCTCACTGACGCCTAACTCAGCGCGAACTTCGGTTGCATCACCGATCCGCGCGCGCAGATCGAGCGCGCCGATATTGGTACGTTGTCCGTCGCCTTTGTCTGTCAGCGCGGTGGCACCGATGCGTATTTTACCATCATTGCTGGTCCAGTCACCGCGCAAACCTGCGTTAAGCTCAGCGTTGCCCAGCCCATCGGTTTCAAATTCGACCACGATAAATTGCGGGTTTAGATCGGCATCACGGCTAAGAACGGGTTCGGCGAAAGTGATCGTGCCCGACAGGAGGTCGATATCGTAGTCGATAAAGCGCGTGAGCTGCTGTTCTGAGATGATGAGCTCTGAGCGGAAACGGTCGCGCACTTGCAGGACGACACGTTCGCTGTTCGCAAGAATATCGCGGCTGCCAAGGCTGTATGGCCCAGTAATGCCCTGTCCCTGAATTTCTTCACGGCGCAGGCGGCTTGAAATTTCCGCCGCAAAGCCTTGCGCTTTGAATTGGCCAACGCGCAGCTCGCCTTTTACGCCCGTTGCGGTGCGGTTGTAATTCGCCAACCGGGTCTGATCAAAAGCAGTGACGAAATCGCCATAGAGCGCATAGAAAGTAGAGGTTTCGATCCGAACATAGAGCTTTTCACGGCTGGCCGCATCGAAGCGGCGCGAAGAGCCATCAGCGAAGACGGTGTAATATGC
>CAZOLE010000005.1:0-22118 GCA_964580445.1 uncultured Porphyrobacter sp. | reverse complement strand
GAGTAGAGGCGGGCCAATAGTGTGAAGGCGCGATTGCTGTCAAGTTGCATCGCGGGCCATTGTGCACGTGCAATCCCAAGTACGGGTTGTGTGCTTCGGTTTAGCTGTCGCGCATCTGTGTCAGGAACGAGTTGACCTCTTCGTTGAGGGTTTTGGCTTGCAATTCCAACTCGCTGGCGCTGGCTAGCACTTGGCTTGCCGCTGTCCCGGTCGAAAGCGAAAGTTCTCGGACCTCACCAATGTGGCCTGAAACCTCTTCAGTGCCGCGAGCGGCAAGGTCAATGCTGCGTGCAAGATCTTGTCCGGCAACCGATTGTTCGTCCACGGCGCTGGCGATAGAAACTGCTGTGGTCTCAAGTTCATGCACCTGTCCGGCAATCGCACGCAGAGCGTTGACGCTCGCTCCAGTGGAGTCCTGCATGGAGCGAATTTGTTCTGCAACCTGTTCGGTCGCGCGGGGCGTTTGCAAGGCAAGTTCTTTGACTTCGCTTGCGACTACGGCAAAGCCGCGACCCGCTTCGCCCCCTCGCGCAGCCTCAATCGAAGCGTTCAACGCAAGCAAGTTGGTGCGTTGGGCAATAGTTTGAATGAGCTCCACAATCTGGCCGACCTCTTCGGCAGACAGAGCGAGTGCTGAGATAGTATTGTCGGCCTCGTTGGTGGCATCACTAGCCAATCGGGCAAGTTCGCTCGATGAGGATGCTTGTCGACTAATTTCGCCGATAGAAATTGCGAACTGGTCGCTTGCCGCCGCCGCCGCGACGGCGCCGGAATTGGCATCGTTCATGTTCTGCGAGGCGAGTTCTGTGCGTTGACTGGTACTCTCAGCGGCTTCTGACATTCGCAGCGCTGTGCCTTGCAATTCACTTGAGGCTTCCGCCATATTTTGAACCACTTCGCCAACTTTGACTTCGAGTTGCTTGGCGATGTCCACCAACACAGCTTTGCGCCGATCTTCGGCTTCTGAGCGTGCTACATCTCGATCGTCTAACAGTTTTTCTTGTTCTTTGGCTCTCGCAGCGCGTTCGCGAGCCATAAATTGGAAAGCTCGGCTCGCGCGTTGGAAAAGGTTCAATGCACGAACCATCTCGCCGATTTCATCTTTGCGATCTCGCCCACCAATTGAAAACTCAGTGTCGCCTTTTACCACCCGGTTCATGCCTTCGGTGACCTCACCGATTTTGCGCGCGAAGTCGCGCGAGAGATAGGCGAGCCCAATTGACAACAAGAGGCCGGCTAGAATGCCCAAAGCTGCGACAATGAGAGACAGATTGACGATATATTGAACGCTTTCTTCCCGGAGCGCATTCGCTTGCTCTTTAAGGCCAGCGGTGAATGCGAGCGCCGAATTGTATACTGCATCGCCCTGGTCAGCGATTTCGAAGGCAACTTTCTCTGTCCGTTCGGTTCTACCTTCGGCTTGCACAGTCGCAATGAGGCCATCGAAGGTCGAGTTGTAAGTTGAGAGGTTGGTGCGCAGAACTTCAAGTTCGGAGCTCATTTGCGGAAGGCGCTGATCAAGGATCGCTTGAAGCTCTTCGATGTTGGCGTTTGCAGTCGCAATGGATTCGCGTTGGCGGCTGAGGATCTCGGGTTCGCGATTATAGAGGAATCGCGCTGTGTGGTAGCGCAGTTCACCATGCGTCCCTTTCAACTCTGTTGAGATCAGGACTGCTTGCTCCAACTGGGTTGCGGCATTGTAGCGGTTCCAAAGATCAGCAAAGCCAAAAGCGAGGATCGCGGCCATAACAATACCGATCGCGAAAAATCCGCCAAACACTGCGTGCAATTTATTGACCAAGCGTAGATCGCGGAACCACGCGAAACGCTCAAGCGAAGTTACTGCGGATTGATCATCGTGTTCGCTTGCACGTTCGAACTGGCTGAATTCGTTGCCGTTGAGATCAAACTCAGCAAGTTCTTCGATAAGCTGTTCGCTTTCGGATTGGGAGACTGCTGTCGTAGCAAATTCCGAACCTTGCGACATCGTAGTCATTTCACGTTCCCCACGGGCGTTTGGTTGCCAATGTGTGAACGAAATACCTTTACAAATCCTTGAGATTTACTCCTGAGCTATGTTTGGGGGTTCAACCGGCGCGCACACTTTCAATAAAGTCGGCTGCCTGATCGCGCAGAATACTGGCTTGATCTTCCAGCGAAGTTGCACTGCTGAAGACCTGACTCGATGCGGTCACGGTGGAGTGCGACAGATCCCGAACTTCCTTAATGTGACCCACGACCTGTTCCGAACCTTTTGCGGCAAGTTCAATGCTGCGCGCTAGCTCCTGACCAGCGACAGATTGTTCATCTACCGCGCTGGCAATGGAGATTGAGGTTGATTCAAGCTTCTCGATTTCACGAGCGATGTTACGCAGTGCAGAAACGCTGTCGTCAGTGGATGCTTGCATTCCTTCAATTTGCTCCACGACTTTGTTGGTCGCGAGGCTGGTTTGCATCGCAAGTTCTTTGACCTCGCTGGCAACGACGGCGAAGCCCCGGCCGGCTTCGCCTCCCCGTGCGGCCTCTATTGAAGCGTTGAGGGCAAGCAAGTTTGTGCGATTGGCGATAGTTTGGATGAGTTCAACAATCTTGCCGACTTCATCCGCTGATGTTGACATCGCCGCGATGGTTGTATCGGCTTGAGTGGCCGAATATGTGGCTTTGCGAGCCAATTCGGCGGATAGTGCCGCTTGTTGACTGATCTCGGAAGTTGAATTCGCAAACTCGTCGCTCGCTGCTGCTGCAGCCACAGCGCCGCGATCAGCTTTTTCGATTGAAACAGCGGCGCTGTCTGTCGTGTCGCTGGTTTCTTTCGCAGTATCAGCCATCGATTGAGACGTTGCAGCCAACTGACTCGCCGCCGATGCGACACTGCTAACCACCTCGCCAATTGTGCTCTCAAACCTGGTGGCCAATTCGCGCAGGATGCGTTCCCTTTCAGCTTGAGCTGCATCCTGGTCTTTGCGCAGCTGTATTTCCTTCTCTGCCAAAGCAGCGGCGTTCTCTGCGCGTTCATTGCTAAGCCGTTCAAGCCGTTGCCCCGTTCGATGAAAAACCTGCGCGGAGCGCGCGATCTGGCCGACTTCATCTTTTCGGTCGGTGTTCGTAATCTCTACATCTTGGGAGCCTTGAGCAATTCTGCCCATTTGGTGAGCCATCTGCTTCAAAGCTTTGCTGACGGTTCGCGTTAGGTACCGTTCGGTAAAGATGCTTAGCACCATCAAAAAGGCTGCAAGCCCGATCCAAATGTAGAGCAGGTTGGTGATGAACGCCGATCCGTCATCGGAAATCGCGTCTGCATTGCGTTCCAGCGCTTTGGCGACCTTGGCGGTCTCTTCGACGACTTCATCATTTGTTGCGACGATATCGCGTCCGAGCACTTGGCGCTTTTGATCGGTTATAGACGCATCCCCAAACTTGCCGATCAGGCGTTGCAATTTTTCAATGCATTTTTGCACAATGTTGAGGTGCTGCGCTGTTTTGGGATCGCTCGCGGAAACGAGTCCTCTAAGTGTTTCGACGTTCACAGCCGCTTCGTCTAGCTGCAAAAGTGCCGTCTCTGCGCGCTCTTGATCTCCAGTCGCAACCAACACTTCACTGTGCCGCTCTACAATGCTTAGGCCGAGAACCAACTGGTCCGCAGCCGATGTCTGACCATGCATAGCCTGAAGGCGTTCTGCGCGTTCGCCAAGTTCAACAAAGCCCAAGGCAACGAACCCACCTGCAAGCAGGGTAAGAACTAGATTTGCGTAGAGGAATGTGCGGATCTTGGATCCGATTTGAAGATTGCGGAACCACGTGGCAATGCCGGTGGACTTCGCAGAGCCGTCACAATCTCGCTCTGCCTCGTCGATGGCGCGCTGCGCTTCGACATCAATTGTAATTTCTTTAAGAGCGCTCATGCAGCCTATCCAGCGGAGGTATTCTCGTTTGCCGTCGAGTTCTGCCTAGCGCGCTGATCGAAAAGAAGTCGTGTGATTGTGGCTGCGGGTTCTGCCTTATGGAACAGCCACCCTTGCATCTGATCACAGCCTGCCAAACGGACCATGTCAGCTTGTTCGTTGGTCTCCACGCCTTCGGCCGTAACAGCCATTTTCAAGGCGCGCGCCATAGCTATACTAGACAGCATCATCGCTCGGCTTCCGTCATCTTCTTCAGCTTGAGCGACGAGGCTGCGGTCCAGTTTGAGCTTCTCAAATCGGAACTGGCGCAGGAACCCAATCGAGGCGTAGCCTGTGCCAAAGTCGTCCAGCGCGACATGCACACCGAACCCACGAATTAGATCGAGTGTGCGCTCAGCGACAATAGGATCAAGCACGAGGCAGGTCTCGGTAATCTCCAATTCAAGGCGTTGCGGTTCGAAACCTGTTTCTTCCAACAGTTCGCCGAGCTGGACTGGAAATGCCGGGTTGCGCAGTTGTGCAGCGGAAATGTTCACGGACAAAATGATATCGTCCCAAGCAAGCGCGTCTGAGATCGCTTGACGCAGCACCCATAGGCCAATGGTGTTGATCAGTCCGGATTCTTCAGCAACTGGTATAAACACGTTAGGGCCAATATTGCGGCCATCTTGGCGGTTCCAACGCAGCAAGGATTCAACCGCGACAATGTCTCTGGTGTCGGCGTTAACGAGCGGCTGATAGGCCAGCACGAATTCGTCGTTAGCAATACCACGTCGCATTTCCTCTTCGAGTTCACGCACTGCTTCGCGACGCTGGTCGAAGGTCCGATTAAACCATGTGCACCGACCCCTGCCGCCGCGCTTTGACATGTACATCGCCACGTCGCTTCGACGCAGCAGTTCAGAGGACGACAAGCGGTCGGTTGGTGTGCTGCGGGCAAGCCCGATGCTTGCGCCAATCCCGATGTGACGTTCCCCGAATTGAATGGGGTTTGAAAGTTCGATGAGCAAGGATCGACAAATGCCTTCAAGGATCGTCCCCGCCGCCGGGCCAGCCATGACTGCGGCAAATTCGTCTCCGCCGACGCGATAGCATCCCGCTTCATCCCCGCAGGTTGACCGAATAATGTTCGCGCATTCCGCGAGCACTTCATCGCCGACCGCATGGCCGAAACGGTCATTGACCTGTTTGAATCCATCTAGGTCGATCAATGCCAAAGACACCTCTTGATTGGCTCTGGATGCCTTTGAGATCATGCGGTTCAACGCGCGGCGATTGGGTAGATTGCTAAGGCTGTCGGTATTCCCGAAAGTTTCCAGATCGCGCAGCCGCGCCAGCCCATCACGGCCAAGAATTACCAGGGTAGCGGCATAGATCAACGCGCCAGCAATCAACAATGGGGCAGGGGATAGCAATCTGACCTGATCGCTCACCACAACTGCGAGCAATATCACTGCGAACACCAAGGTGAGCGCAGCCATTGGTAGTATCACCACTCTTACCGGTAGCAGTCGCGATGGCTTGCCGATATCTGACACAAATGAATCCCTGTTGTCCCGCTATGCAAAGCTGCGAGGGTGACCTTTAAAGGTCTTGGGATAACGAAGCGTAAAACAACCCTGCACATTCTGGCCGAAAGTTCGATTATCAGCCGTTCACCGCCCGTGTGTATGTCTGATCAGGTTCATAGGGTTGAAAGACGCTTGCTCGGCCCGAGACGGCCGAGAAGTCGCAAGACTGCCCGATGGTGTTTTCACCCGCGCCAAGCATAAGAAAACCATCATGAGCCAATGCGGAATGCAGCTTGGCAAAAGCAATGTCGCGCGTTTTAGCGTCGAAATAAAGCAGGACGTTGCGACATAAGATGAGGTCAAATTTCTGGCGCGATGGAGGGTCGCTGAGCACATTATGCTGTTGAAAGCGCGTTGGCATTCGGGTGGTATTAGAAATCTGCCACCCTTCACCAGTTTCTTCGAAATGCTTGAGCATTTGCGCAATGCCAAGCCCACGTTGAATCTCGAATTGGCTATAGACTCCGCTCCGCGCGGCGGCGATTGCGTGGTTCGACACATCGGTTCCGAAAATGTCGATCTGCCATCCATCCCAGCGCGCAGGCTGTTCAGCAAATGCGATCGCTAAAGAATACACTTCCTGCCCAGTTGAGCAGCCAGCGCTCCAGATTGAAATGCGCTTGGTATCGCTGCGTCGCCGCGCGATCTCAGGCAGAATGTCGTCTGGCAATTGATCAAAGGTTGGCTTGTCGCGGAAGAAATAGGTCTCGTTGTTGAGCAAGGCTTCGACAACTTCTTGCGCGAGATCATTATCCGATTTGCGCCTGTCCGGTTGGTCGAGAAGGCAAACGAGTTGGTCGACATTGCTAATACCGTGCTTACGGAACACGCCGGATAGAGCCGTTCCAATGCGCCAACGACGGTTTTCCGTTAGATGTTGGCCAGTGTGTTCGGCCAGCAAGTCGGTAACGATCTGATAGGATGCTGGGCTCGATTCCATCGGCTTTGCCTCAGTAGACGTGCGCGGCTTGTAAACCGAACGCGGCCTCACTCAAGTGATCCGGCGTTGCAATCAGGCTCGCAAGACCTGCTTTGGCTACAGCGCCGGGCATGCCCCATACCGCGCTGCTATCTGCATCTTGAGCGAACACCGTGCCGCCTGCTTCGACCACATCATGCGCTCCGATCAGTCCGTCACGTCCCATTCCTGACAGGATAATTGCAAGCACTCTATCGCCGCACGTCTCAGCCAAGCTGGAGAGCATTGGATCAACCGAAGGCATGCATCCATTTGGCACCGGGTCTGTACCTTTTCGAGCAAGCAACCGGTCACCAACTTTGTGGATCAACATATGGCTGTGGCCTGTGGCGATGGTAACGGAGCCAGGGAGGAATTGAGTACCATGCTCGCCGACTTGCGTTGGCCGTCCGCTTACAGTCTCGATTTGACGCGCAAAGACGCTGACAAAAGAAGGTGGCAGATGCTGTGTCACTAAGATCGGTAGGTTGAATTCCTTAGGCAGCGCGCGCAGAAATCTGTTGAGTGCGTGAATGCCGCCAGTCGAAGCTCCAACCGCGAGCACTTCGGGCGGGGCTGCATTTTTGGCGCGCGCGACTGTTGGTGGGGCGCTTTGAGCTCTAATGCCGGCTTCAGAAGTGTTTTCATCGCCGTTGCCGAGAACTTTGATCTTTTTGATCAAAGACGCACGATATTCTTCGTCAAATGCGCCGGGACGCGGCTTGAGCATTGTGTCAGCAGCACCCATGGAAAGCGCGGCCACCGTTGCTTCAGCGCCTTCATCGGTTAGCGATGACACCACTAAAACCTGAGCAGAGCCTGCAACCTTCAAGATTTCCGGCAGGCCTTTGAGACCGCCAATACCGGGCATTTCAAGATCTAGGATAATGACATCAACCGGTGTGGATTTCAGTTCGGCAATTGCCCGTTCCGCGCTCGATGCAGACGCTTCGATGCGCAAGCTGGAATCGCACTCGATCATGCGTCGATAGATGGTGCGCACCGTCAGCGAATCGTCGACGATCATCACTCGGACTGCACCAGTCGCTTTGGGATTTGGGCAGGTCTTGTCAGATGATCTTTTGCGTTCGCCGGCGTTTAAAGAATTGGCGTTAGAGCGTGTCACGCAAAGCCAACCAATTGCAGTTTGATCTGCAAAGTCTCGTGATCAAACGGCTTCATGACATATTCGTCGGCCCCTGCCTTGATCGCTTCGCGGATATGTTCGACATCGTTTTCAGTAGTGCAGAACACAACCTTTGGTTTGTCGCCGCCCGGGCGCTGCCGCAAGTGAACGATGAATTCGATGCCCGTCATGACCGGCATGTTCCAGTCAAGTAGCACGACATCTGGCATAGACGCATCGCATGCATCTAGACCCAGTTGACCGTT
Source organism: uncultured Porphyrobacter sp. (assembly GCA_964580445.1). Classification (GTDB taxonomy): domain Bacteria; phylum Pseudomonadota; class Alphaproteobacteria; order Sphingomonadales; family Sphingomonadaceae; genus Erythrobacter. The sequence continues at coordinate 14,295 of CAZOLE010000005.1, read as the reverse complement.
TTCGGCTTCATCCACCTTGAAACCGAGCGTTTCGAGAATGTGCCGCGAGACTTTTCTGATCACCCGCGAGTCATCAACGATAAGACACGTTTTCATGTCGACCCCTGTTGTTTTGTCCCTGCGTGATACCCGGATGGAGTGTAAAATAGATTAAGCTGCTGCATCGAAGCTTTCCCAAGCGTTTTTTGGACCTTCAACAAGCGCCTCAAGGTTGAGCCACAAGGCAGGCCCATTGTCGGTCTCGACCATGCCGGACACTACTCTGGACCACTCCGGGCCAAATCCGCCGGCGACATGCTCTGGTTCGGACATGCTGGTTGCCACTTCGTCAATTGCGTCGACTATCAAGGCATACACATGTCCGCCTATCTCCACTGCAGCCGCGCGGTGATCCGTCGGAAAATCATTTGCGTCCAATCCAATTGCGAGGCGGCAATCGATAACGGTCAAGGTCTTGCTGCGCACCGCCGCAATTCCGCGAATGAAGTCTGGTGTGCTTGGCACAGGTGTGGGATCGGCAAGTTCAATCACTGACTTCACGTCAGTTGCGCTAAGTGCACAACGGCGTCCCGCGATTTGCGCCATGACCAACAATTCGTTCATGCTGATCTCCTTTCGGCAGCCAAGCCTTCTTTCAGCGCGGCGAGTACACTTTCGCGGTCATAGCGGTAGATTGTACCGTCACTTTCATGGGTGTTTGGCCGACTGCTCAGCCGGATCACGGCCCCACAACCGCTCTCAGCAATTGTTTCGTCGTCTTCAAACACGATCGCCATGTCGCTGCTCGATGGGTCCTGCGCGGAAACTTCATATCCAGCTGCGCTGACAAGTGGTCCGAGGATTGTGCGCGCCCATTCGGTGTCAGGAATGGAACAGCGCGGCTTGGAGACGTTTTCGGGAGGCTTGCCGTGAATCGCGAAGATTTGGTGCCCGTCGATCAGCGATACAGTGCGGTCATTGACCAATGTGACGGCTTCAAAGAGCGGATCATCATCAATTGGTGTCAATGCGCAGGTCAATTCAGCAGTGTCATCGACGCTTTGAACGGCAATGAGCAGTTCACAAGAGCCATCGGAGAGTCGTAGCAATCGGACTTTCTCAGATTCGACATCGCCATCTGGAAGTCCGATTAGAGGCAGAATAGCGCCGTCAATCACTGCACGGTCAGAATTGTTCTCTCGTTCGATAACATGTTTCGAGACAGTCTCGATACGTTGCACTAACTCAAGCCGAACAGCACAGCGTTTGGCATCAAAACTGGTAAACAGCATGACGGCATCCCGCTCGCTGCTTTCTTCATTTTCGTCGTTATCGATATCGGCCAACAGGCGCGCCCGCGCATCACTATAAATTCCATAGCGGCTGGCAATGTTTGGTATATCCAGCAGTAAGATGGGTTGTCCGTCATCGAGCAATGTCGAACCCGCAAAATTACCGCTGCGCATAATTGCGGGCGCCAGCGGTTTGACCACTAGATCGCCATGTTGATGAATTGCGTCGACGGCCAAAGCGAACAAGCCACCGCTTGAAAGCCGCAGGAACACCAAGGTGTGTTCCTTACTGGACAACTCGGCATGCGGGAGCCCCAAAGCTTCGCCTAGCATCACGCAGGGGGTGCGGTCCCCACGGTAGGTAACCAGCGATTTCTCGCCCATTTGTGTAATGTCGAGCGATGAGGATGTTGAAAGCGCAATCTCATCAACAAAACTCTGCGGGATTGTGAAATGCTGATCTGCGACGGTGACGGTCAGCCCGGCAATAATGCTGAGTGTGAGCGGCACTTGCAGCGTGAAAACCGTGCCATCACCAGGTTGACTGGAGACTTTGATACTGCCGCCAACTTTTTCCAGATTGTCGCGGACCACGTCTAGGCCAACGCCTCTGCCGGAGATGTTGCTGACAGCCTCTGCCGTCGAAAACCCAGGTTCAAAGATCAGTTGCAGGATCTCGTCGCGACTCATTTCGCCACGTTCAACTGCTGTAATTCGTTCGCTGGATACAGCTTTTTGCGCGATCTTTTCCTCGTTCAGACCTTCGCCATCGTCGCTGATGCTGACTGATATCGCATTGCCGGATTGGCGCGCGGAAATCGCAAGGATTCCGATTTCACGTTTACCCTTCTTAAGGCGTTCAGTCGGGCTTTCGATTCCATGATCAATCGCGTTACGGATGATATGCGTGAGTGGGTCGCGCAACACTTCGATCATTTCACGGTCTAGCTCGACATCGCTGCCATCCAGGTCGATCATCACCTGTTTGCCGAGCTCTGTAGAAAGGTCACGCGCGAGCCGGGGAAGCGAACTGAACAAGGTCTCAATGCGCTGCATCCGCAACTGTGTGATTGTTTCTCGCACATCAGAAAGAATGCTCGTCATTCTTCCGAACGGGCCATCAATTGCAGGCTGATCTCCCGAGATGCGAAGCCTGTGGGCAAGATCATTGCGGGCCAGAACCATATCCGAAATGCCGCTCATCAAGCGGTCGAGCAGATCGACTGTGACACGGATTGAACGCGTCGAAGCAGCTGTTGGCGCGCTTACTGGCGTGCCAGAGGATTCTGGGTCTTTGTCGCCCTTGTTGAGCATGGCGCTTGCTGGTTCGTGAACCGCCGGACTAGCTGCCATCGTCGCACCAAGACTTGTTTCTAAACTATCAAGCTCGAGCGCCGCGATCAGCGCCTCATCATCGCCATTCGGATACCCAGCTCCGGCGTCGATAGCGTCGATGACCTCGGCGATCCGGTCGATCATTGCCAGTACAGCGGTCACAATTTGTGGATTTGCCTCGCGGCTGCCTTTGCGAAGGTCCGATAGCGCGTCTTCGGCATAGTGACTAAGTCGAGCAAGTTTGGGAAAGTCGAAAAAGCCGCAATTGCCTTTGACCGTGTGGACAAAGCGAAACACCTTGTCGAGGCGTGCACGATCATCTGGATTGGATTCCCAAGCGACTATTTCGCTTTGGCTAGCTTCCAGCATTTCCCGTGATTCTGCGACGAAATCCGCCAGCAGGTTGTCCATGGCGCACATGCCTCTCTTCGATTGCAGAGACGGTTATGAGCGAGGATGGTTAATGATTGTTTACCGGAAGCTAAGCTGCCGCGCGGGTCACAAGCACATATCGGATTAACACAATCGCTGAGACAGCGCCAAAGAGGTTCGCGGTCAATTCGGCGGCATAGACCGCTGAGCTGCCCCAGCTCGCACTCAGCAACAATGCGAAGGGCAGCATGACCGCAAAGACCCGCAAAAGCGACTGAGCAAGGGCAAAACTTGCATGGTCAACCGCGTTTAGAATGCCGTTGCCCACGATCAACAGACCAAACCCGGCATAGCCCCACGCTGCAATTTGGACGTAAAGCTCAAACTCCGCGATCACCTCTGGATCATTTGTAAACATCACCGCCAGCCAATGCCCGCCGGCAATCATCGCTATCGCAATGAGCAGACCCCAAGCAACGCAAAAGCCGCCTGCATACAACGCCGCTTCGCGCGCTCTATCGAATTGCTGAGCTCCCCAATTCTGGCCGACAATAGCTCCGATGGAACCTGACAAGGCGAGCAGCGGAACAACTGCGAAGCTTTGCACGCGGCCCGCTGCACCGAACCCGGCGACCGCTGCATCGTCTTGCAACGCGACGATCGCGGTCAGCACGGATAAACCCATCGGATTGATCGCATTGGATAGCGATGCAGGGATTCCCACTTTCAAAATTGCGCTGAGCGGTTCGAGGATTTGCCCTTTGAACATAAGAGCCGGATTAATCGGGATCGAAGTTCGGCTGATCAGGAGGACCGCTGTGACAACCCCAACTGCCCAACCAGCGATGGTGGCATAGGCAGCCCCGACCATTCCAAGGCCTTCAAACCCAAAGGCTCCCGTGATCAGGATCGGATCAAGCACCCAGTTGGCCGCCGCATAGGCCAGTGAAACAATGCTGGTCTTGCGCGCTTCGCCTTGGCCGCGCATCACTCCGTTCAATCCCATAATCGCAAGCATGATCGGAAAACCGAGCGCGAATGGCTCCATGTAAATTTTGATAATTGGAAGCAGTTCAGGGCTTGCATTCATAAGCGCGAACAAGGAATCGAGCAGCACATACAGCGTAAATCCCATGACCGCGCCGCAGACAAGCGCAAACACGATTCCTAAATTGGCCCGCCGTGCAGCCTTATGGAGATCGTTTTCGCCAAGCGCCCGCGCGACCACCGAATTGATTCCCACCATCACGCCCACGCCCAAAGAAGTGATTGCAACACTGATCGGAAAGATAAAAGAGATCGCAGCCAGCGCCTCGCTGCCCAGTTGTCCGATGAAATAGGCGTCAACTAGTCCAATCGACATCATCGCAGCGACACCGATAATCATCGGCAAAGTTTGCCCAATCAGATGGCGCGGGATGCTTCCCGCGACCAGCTTGGCTTGATGTTGAGGTCTAGAGGGCGCGGTGTCGCTCATTCAACCAAGCGGGTAGCGCGCGGATATGCGCTTGGCAAAATCATTGTGCTTCGCCGATGCGCAGGAATGCTTGTGTATGTGCCCTTGCTCATGCGATATAAGGCTCAAAGGATATGACACGGAAAGGATCGCCTGATGGCAACTCAGCTCAAACCCACGATCGAATGCAGCAAGGAAGAGTGGCAAGCGCGCCTCGATTTGGCCGCCTGCTATCGCATATTCGATCACATGGGCTGGTCGGAATCGATCTACAATCACATCTCGTTGAAGGTGCCAGGTGAAGAGAATACATTCCTCATCAATCCGTTTGGCTTGCTCTATGATGAAGTGACCGCTTCAAATCTGGTCAAGATAGACGTTGAAGGGAACAATGTCGGTGGTTCGCCCTATATGGTCAACAAGGCTGGCTTCACGCAGCACGCCTATTTCCACAAGCATTTGGGTGAGCGCGCAGATGCGATCTGTCACGTCCACACAACCGCAACTATGGCAGTTTGCAGTCACAAAGACGGCTTGTTGCCCACCAATTTCTACGCCTGTAATTTCCAAGGTCAGATTGGTTATCACGACTTCGAAGGCGTGACGGTTCGCGATGAAGAAGGCGAGCGGCTGGTCGAGAACCTTGGCGAGAACACCATCTTGATGCTGCGCAATCATGGCCCGGTTGTGATGGACAAGAGAATTCAGGGCATGTTCCTGAAGATGTGGGCATTGCAACGCGCATGCGAAATTCAGGTTGCGACGCTTGGCATGGGCAATCCCAATGTTGTCCCCTCGGAAGTGGTCGACGTGCACCAGCGCGATCTGTCTGTGATGCAGGACCAAGGGGGCGCAGGTGTGTTCGATTTTGAAGCGTGGAAGCGCAAGATCGACAAAATCGATGACAGCTGGCGTTCGTAAGCGCGCGACAGCTAATCGAGGAAGTTTGCGCTGATGCCGCGCATGACCGTCAATGATCGCCCGGTTGAGTTTGATCTCGATCCTGAGATGCCACTGCTTTACGCTTTGCGTGAAGCGGCTAACCTGACCGGTACGAAAAGTGGAGGCGGGGAAAAAGACTGCTCATGCGGCGTATGCATGGTGATGGTCGATGGAACGGCTTTGCGGTCTTGCCAGATCACTTTGGCTGAGGCTGAGGGGCGGCTGATCACCACCATCGAAGGGCTGAGTAAGGACCGCTCGCACCCTGTCCAACAAGCGATGGTGGCAGAGCAAGCGATCCAATGCGGGTTCTGCACGCCGGGAATTGTGATGGCCGCCGCCGCGTTGATTCAGCGCAACCCCAATCCCGAACGTCCTGAGATTGAGCAGGCGCTCAACAATCTGTGCCGCTGCGGAGTTTATCCAAGGTTAGTACGAGTGGTTGAGCGGGCTGGGCAAATTGCTCAGGAAGGGGGCGGCCTTAAAGCGGCACCCGCACCTGGGATCAGCACCAAAGAGGCCGCGAAAGAAATCCCGGCGTTTGGCAAGCCGTTGGACCCCGAAGAGCCCAACGACGATTAGTTCTTAAAACCGCCCGCTGATTGTGAATTTCGCATTCAACGGCGCACCGACTGTGATGTTGTTGGCGGTGTGCGCATTGGGAAAATACTCTTCGTCAAACAGATTTTCGATGTTTACCTGAAGCCGCAAACTGTCCGAGATGTCACAGTACGCTGCCGCATCAAAGCGGGCGAAGCTCGGCAGAATTACGTTGTTGCCATTGTCGGCAAAGCTATCATCCTGGAATGTGAAACCTCCACCAAGGCCAAAGCCGCCGGCAAATTCATAGTTGGTCCACAGGTTGAACGTGTGCTCGGGCAATTCGCGCAGCCGATTTGTTTCGACGCCAAAGTCATCGACCTGATTGCCATCAAGATAGGAATAGCCAGCGCTAAGGAACCAGTTTGCGGTGATGTTGCCAAACAGCTGCGCTTCGAAGCCTTGGATTTCAGCATCAATAACATCGAGTGTTCCAGGATCATTGTCTGCCACTTGCGGCGAGCTTGAGTTGATCTGGAAAATCGCTGCGGTGAAGCTGAAAGTCGGCATGAGGTCCCATTTCAAGCCGATTTCGAGGTTCTCAAACGTGTTAGGGTCAAGCGCATCATCAGGCGGGTTGATATCGGCAAATTGCTCGCCCGAACGCGGCAAGAAGCTCTCCGAATAGCTGCCGTAAAATGAGATGTTCTCTTGTGGTTTGAGGATCACACCCAGACGCGGTGAAAAGTCGCTATCACGGCGCGAACGGATATCGACAGTCCCAAACTCAATGAATGTTTCGATATTGTCGACCGTGATATCAAAGCTGTCATAGCGACCGCCGATCACGACGTTGAGCCAGTCGGTCAGCTCGATTTCATCCTGAATGTAGACCGAGAACACTGTCAGATCGGCTTCTGTGTCGTCGTTCAGGTCGGAGAAGGTGAACGCAATCGGATTGCCATCAGCATCCGTTCCAGCGAAATTGTTCAGCGCCAATGGGCGATTGGCAATGAAATCCGCCATATCGTCCTGCGTGTTGTCAAAGAACGCGTTGAAACGATCATTGTTGTTGACCGTATCAATGAAGTCCGCGCCGATCAGCAGTGTATGCTCAACGCTGCCGGTGCTGAAATCGCCGATCAGGTTGCCGGAAAAGGCCAAATTCTGGCGCTGGGTCGTGTCGATGTAGCCGTCGAGGGTGACCGCGTTCGTTCCTTCATCAAACCCGGTGGGAAACAGGTTGGAATAAACCTTGTCATAGTCGCCGTAAGAGGCCGAAACATTCGCTTTCCAACTGTCAGAAAATTCATGTTGGAGGTTGGCGCGAAACACGTGTGCGACCAATGTCGTGAAGTTATTCTCAGGGTCAGCAAAGGTGATATCGACCAAGTCCGCTGCCGGGAGACCATCACTTCCAGAGGGAATTCCGCGATCAATAAAGCGCTCATGATCGATATATTCGTAGGACAGATCGATGACCGTATCCGGCCCGGCCTCGAAACGGAAAGTCGGATTGATTCCGATCCGATCACCATCAAAGAAATCGCGATGATTGTTGAGATTTTCGTAGGCTGCATTGATGCGCAACGCCGAGGTGTCGCTGGTTGAGATGTTGAGATCGACCTGTCCGGTGAATGCGCCAAAGGTATCCACCGCGCCCAAGAAGCCGACAAACTGATCGCCAACAACACCCTTCTTTGTCACTCGGTTGAGCACGCCGCCCGTGCCTCCGCGACCAAACAACAGTGCGTTGGGGCCGCGCAAAATTTCTACCTGCTCGAGATTATAGAGCCCGCGATAATACTGCACATCGTCGCGCACGCCATCGACAAAGAAATCGGCGGTCGAGCGCACTCCGCGAAACACTACTGCATCGCGGTGGCCTTCGCCTTGTGATTGGTTCACACCCGGTGTGTAGAGAACGATATCGCCGATGCTGTCAAAACCTTGTTGGACTATCTGATCTTGCGTCGTGATCGAAAGCGATTGCGGCACATCAATGATCGGCGTTGGCGTTTTAACAGAGTTCACCTGATCGCTGTAAAGTACCCGCCCGGTGACAATAATCTCGCCATCCTCATCACTCGACTCATCGCTGCTCTGAGCCGCCAAGGGAGTGGCAGCAAATGCGCTCGTGGCCAGCAATGCAAGTCGGCTAAATGTCGTCTTCATGCAGCATATCTTTCTACGATAGATTCAGGATGTCTTGGCTCGCGAAGCACCCGCTATTGCAACTTACTCGCAACTGCAAACGGTTTTTGCGAAAAACTCGCAATAAAGGTGTTCTGTGGCCTTTAGGCTGCGCTTTAGCTAGCGAGGGAGCCACGAGATTAAGGAGATTCGGACGATGAAGGCCACCATCTGGCACAACCCCAAATGCGGCACGTCGCGCAAGACATTGGCGATTTTGGAAGAAACGCCGGGTGTCGAAGTGACCGTGGTGCAATATCTCAAAGAACCGCCAACGCGTGAGAAGCTGGCGCAACTGTACGAAGATGCCGGGATGACCCCGCAAGAAGGGCTAAGACTGCGCGGCACCGATGCGGCGGAGCGCGGACTGCCGGATGCCGACGCGGACACAGTTTTGGATGCGATGGCGGCGGACCCGATCCTGATCAATCGTCCAATGGTTGAGACTGACAAAGGCGTCGCGCTTTGTCGTCCTCAGGATGAAGTGCTCAAATTGCTGTAGTTGGGCGCTTAACCTTCATTCCGGTCTTTCGTTAGCACGGAATCCTTTGCGAGCGTTTGCGCGCCCATGGCTAAGACTAAAAGACAAAAGCCAATCGCAAGTCCAAACCCAAGCCAGTCGCTGATATTATATAGCCATACGCCCATCGCTGGGGCATATATAAAGCTCGCTCCGGCGACGCTTGCGACAACGCCGGAGGCTTGGCCTTGTTCGGCCCGCGTTACCGCTAGCGACGTACCAGCCGTGGTGCCGGGCCGGAACAGTCCGAAGCCGAGCGACGCGATAGCGTAGCCCAGCGAGAGGCTGAACAGGTTGTCCGCTGCTCCAAGAATGGCGGTTCCTACTGCTGCAACCGCCATTCCTGACAAAGTGGCCGCTCGAGGGCCGATTTTGAAGCGAGGGATTAGCCCCCACTGCGCCAAAAGCGTTGCAAGCGCGCCAAAGACTAGGACCAAGCTAACGAGCGAAGCGGCTTCGTCAGGCGTATCGCTCAATCCCAAGCGGTCGATCACCAGAAAACCTGTGATGCCCATAATCATCGCCTGCGCATGTCCGCCCAACAAACCCGCTGTTACCCATGGCCTGACTCGGGGATCGAACCAGCCAAGGCGCTTTTCGTCTGAATGATCAGCCTCGGTTTCGTCTTCGCCATGATGCTCGCTGCTATGGTCTGAACTGCCCGCGTAAGGATCGCCATAGGTCTTGCTGCGCGCGGCAAATTGCGGTTCATCATCCGGCAGCCGCAGCCGGATCAGCATCAAAGCGAAAAGCCCTAGCAAGGCGAACCCGATAAATGGGCCGGTGAGCCCAAGACCCAGAAATGACACCACCATAAGCGGTGCGAGCACTGGACCGAAAACGGTGCCTAAGCCAAAGCTGGAGGCGATAAGCGATAAAGCCTGTGTGCGTTCAGACCGCGGTGTGCGCGCGGCAACATAGGCTTGCACAGCGGGCGGCGCGGCGCTGCCAAAACCGCCATAGAGGCTGCGCGCGGCAGCAAAGGCCAGCAATGCCCAAAAAACGGGCAGCATCCCGGAAATGCCAGCCCACAGCGCCAAACCGCATAGGATCATCGAGACCACAAATCCGACAAGGCCAAGCGCCATCATCGCTTTGCGGCCGCGTCGGTCAGATCGCCGTGCCCAAATCGGAGCGCACACAACCCAGAGTAGCGCTGACCAACTATAGGCTAAGCTTATCCAGACATCATTGACACCGAGCGAGCGCCCAATGGAGGGCATCACAGCTTGCATGGCCGTGTTACCAGCGGCGGTGACCAGCATCACCGTGAACAGCAGCGCCATGCGCTCGTTCGAAATCCCTCCGGGCCGTTTGGGTGCGGTGGGCGTTTCGCGTGTCAGTTTGGAATCCGCTTTGACCATCGTCTGCTAGCGCTAGGCCAGCATTCGGGCGGGTTCAATGATCGGCGGCACAAAAGCTCCGTGCAACGGTCAATCGAATGTTTCCGAAAGAGTTTCTGTCGAAGGCCCGGCCAACTGACGATGAATCGCCGCCAAAACACCGAGAATTATGACCGATACGACCGCATTCGTTCCGCCAGATACAAGCGCGAGTCCGATGTTCTCAATCGTGCCACCAAGAGCTGCGAAGACCAATCCAAAGACGGAGGTGACCAAGAGCGAGATCACTGCAATCGCGATGATTAGCAAGATAAAGAAAGCGGCCAGCCTGAACGAATTGCCCTTAGTCAGTTTCCACGAACGCGCGATCACCGTAATCGGGTTCATTTCGCGCTCAATCGCAATGATCGGTGTCGCGAGGCAGAACTTGATCATCAGATAGATGACAATCGCGATCATAACTATCGTAAGCAAGACAACGACAATCGGCGGCATAAAACCGGATAGTCCGCCTACAAGTAGAACTGCGACAGCGGAAATAAGGCCCGTTATGATCTGCACACCCAAGTAAGTCGGGAAACCAAACGCGCCGACCTTCAATGCTTCGCCCACCGTTGGTTTCTCTCGGTCCGTCAACAGCGCTAATATGGCGAGTGAACCCACCATTTGCACCAAAAGGCCAACTAAGAGTGCAGGCCATGCTCTGGCGTACTGCCCTTGCAACGCGGCCATCGACATTTCCATTACGACTTCGGGATCAGCTCCTGGAGGCGGTTCGACCGTTTCTGGGTTTATCGACTCTGGAAACAACAACCCAATCGCGAAATATGGCAAAAAGAAAAACAGGCCGGCAACAACCAAAACGACTTCGCGGTTAGCACCCAGCATTGCGGTCGTATCGGTCCAGGCTTTGCCAAGATCGAGTTTCATTGGTCTGTTCCTTTGTTGCGCGTCACGGCCCAAAAGGCCGTTACCCCTTGATTGCCAGCATCAATGCCCCCACGATTGAGCAATGGCAAGCACCGCGCTTCATCAACCACCGCCTACCTCTCCGGAATGGCTGCGCGAGACGCGCCAAGTGCCTTACAATGAGGCGCTGACCTCTATGGAGAAGCGCAACGCGCAGATTGCTCAAGGCGATGCTAGCGAACTGATCTGGATGCTCGAACACTCACCGGTTTACACTGCAGGGACAAGCGCTGACCCCGCTGAACTGGTCAATCCGCAATTCGACGTGATCGAAGCTGGCCGGGGCGGGCGTTATACCTATCACGGACCGGGGCAGCGGGTTGGATATTTGATGCTTGATCTGAATATCCGCGGTAAGGATGTCCGCTGTTTCGTGCACGCGATTGAGGGTTGGGTGATCGCAACGCTCGCCGATTTTGGGGTCGAAAGCTGGCGCTCAGAAGGGCGCGTGGGCATCTGGACCAAGGATATTGACGGGCGCGAGGCCAAGATTGGAGCAATTGGTGTTCGCGTGCGCCGCTGGGTGACGATGCACGGTTTTTCCGTGAACCTCGATCCGGATCTTGCCCATTTTAGCGGCATCGTCCCGTGTGGCATCGACGAGTTTGGTGTCACCAGCCTTGCGCGCCTCGGCAAATCTGTTGCGCCAGAGCAATGGGATGACGCTTTGATGGCGCGCGTGGATGATTTCCTTGACGCGCTTGGGGCTTCGGGGCGAAAGGCGTGCCCATGAAACGTGCATACTTTTTGACCGCGCCTCTTACGCTTGCTCTCGCTGCTTGCGGGGACGAGGCCGACACCGATGCCGCGCCTGTTGAACAGGGTGGTGAAATTGAGGGCGATGTCCTTGGCGGCACGATCAGCGACGACATGCTGCCTTTGGAAGAGCTAACGTCACAATCGCCGTCAGCCAAGAAGTCCGGTGACGCGAGCAATGGCGCTCCGGATGATGCCGCGGAAGACGAAAACTAGGTATTTCTCTGGTCAGAAATTGAGCACCAAAACGGAGCAAAGACCGGTCCGAAATGGTGCTCAAATTTGCAGCAACTCAGGCCGCTGATGCTGCCGCCTCTTCCATCGTCTGATAGTCTACGTAACCTTGCGGAATGGGGAAGTACCACGATTTGGGCACATCCTTGTTCGGGGCAAACTCGGCACCAACCGCGATGCGCTTTTCCAGATCGGGGTTGGAGATATAGGGGCGACCAAAGCTAACCGCATCACAGCGTCCGCCGGTTACATCATCATCGGCTTCTTGCGCCGAGTAATCCGAATTAAGGATCAGTGGCCCCGAATAGATGTCGCGAATGAGCGAGTCTTTCTGAGGCACATCGGTGCGCCCAAAAGTGCCGTCCGGCCCCGGCTGCCGAAGCTCCAAGAATGCAAGGCCCAGATCCTCAATCACCTGCGCTGCCGCGCCAAAGATACTGTCAGGATCGCTGTCATCGGTGCCCTGACTGTCGCCATTGGGCGATAGGCGAATGCCAACCCGGTCCGCGCCCCAAACATCGATTATTGCTTCCAAGACTTCGCGCATGAAGCGCGTGCGGTTCTCGACCGGACCGCCATATTCGTCTTCACGGTGGTTGGTGCCATTGCGCAGGAATTGATCAATCAAATAACCGTTTGCGCCGTGCAATTGCACCGCGTCAAACCCGGCTTTCTTGGCATTCTCCGCCGCGCGGCCATAATCGTCGATGGTGCGTTTGATATCATCATGGGTCATCGCGCGTGCAACGTCGTATTCCTGACGACCCACGGGGGTGTGCGCTTCGCCCGGAGCCTTGGTTTCGCTTGCGGAAAAGGGCCGCTCGCCATCCAAGAAGTAGGAGGAAACGATCCGGCCCATATGCCACAGCTGCAGTGTGAACAGGCCGCCTGCCTCGTGCACGCCTTCGACAATTGGCTTCCACGCCTCGGTCTGTTCATCGCTCCAAATGCCGGGAGCTGATGGCCAGCCAAGCCCTTCGGTGCTGATCCCGGTTGCTTCGCTCAAAATCATCCCAGCGCCTGCGCGTTGGCGGTAATAGGTGCCCATCAGATCGTTGGGAGTGAACATCGGTTCTGCCGCGCGCCCACGGGTGAGCGGGGCCATAAATATCCGGTTTTTTGCTTCGAGCGCGCCCATTGTTAGCGGCTGGAATAAGACGTCATGCATCAGTGAATCCTCTCCATCGGGTTTCATTTGGCTACCCACTTGGAGGCGATGAGGCTAGGGCGCAAGTATGGAAAAGGCTGAGGCGACCAAAGCAGAATTTGCAAGCGAGGGCGCCGCGCCGCTGAACAAAGCACGCGGGTGGTTGCTTTTGGCCGCGCTTTTGGCGGGCAATGTCGCGCTGGCGCTTGGCCCGTGGTTGGTTCGCGAAGCCGATACTGGACCAGTGTCGGCGGGGTTTTGGCGGCTGTTTCTTGCGCTGCCGTTCTTGGTTTTCTTTGCGCGGGTCGCCGGTCAGCGGCTTGGCGGAATGCCGCGCCGGACATTGGCGCTTGTGGCGCTGGGTTCCATCGCCTTCGCGCTGGATCTGGCAAGCTGGCATATCGGCATCGGCATGACTCGGCTGGGCAATGCCACCTTATTCGGCAATGGCGGTTCTTTCGTGCTGTTAGTCTGGGGGTTTATCGTAGCGCGCAGCCTACCGCGCGGCAGCGAATGGCTGGCGATTATTTTCGCGATTGGCGGGGCGGCGATCCTAATGGGGCGCAGCCTAGAGATTTCGACGCAGACGCTGGTGGGTGATCTGTTCTGCCTTACCGCCGGGCTGCTCTACGCGGTCTATCTGGTGAACTTGCAGGGCGCGCGCCAAGGTCAGGAGCGAGCGTTCGGATCGTGGAGCTTGTTGGTGTGGGTGAGCGTGTTTGCATGCCCCGTTTTGCTGACGCTGGCTTTGGTCTTAGGTGAGCCGGTGTGGCCCACCGATTGGACCCCAGTGCTAGTGCTGTTCATCACCAGCCAGTTGATCGGTCAGGGGCTGTTGGTGTTCTCAATGGCCCACTTCCCCCCGCTGGTGATCGGGCTGGCTTTGCTGACCCAGCCGGTTGTCGCAGCCGTGATCGGCTGGAGCGTCTTTGGCGAAGTGCTTACGGCGCTGGATGTACTGGGGATGGCGCTATTGGGTTCAGCGCTCGGCGTGGCGCGGGCGAGCCAAATGACGTCACCCCAGCGAAAGCTGGGGTCTCAGGCAACTAAGGGCGAGACGGAAGAATGAAGCGCGGTGGCCACGTCTACATTATGACGCACGAGCGCGAAGCAGTGCGCCATCAAGGAGCGCCGAGCGATCTGGCCGCCGGCGGGGCGCCACACAGTGCGGGGCAAGGCGGCGGTGTTACTTCGCAGTATGGCTGGAAGATACTAGT
>CAZOLE010000004.1:0-23459 GCA_964580445.1 uncultured Porphyrobacter sp. | reverse complement strand
GTGCACGACCGCGTCGTCTACGATGTTGTCTGTGACCGACAAAAGCGTGCGGATGAAAATCTCATAGCTTGCCTCGCCTTCTGCGGCCCAAGCCTCACGGTCTTTGGTGGGCGAGGGCAGTTGCTTGGGGTAAAAGCCGCCCTTTGCGCCAGCGGGCACAATGACCGCGTTCTTTACCCGCTGCGCTTTCATTAGGCCCAGAATCTCGGTGCGGAAATCGTCGCGTCGATCCGACCATCTGAGGCCGCCGCGCGCTACCGGGCCAGAGCGCAAGTGAATGCCTTCTACACGGCTCGAATAGACGAAGATTTCGCGCCACGGCACCGGCTTTGGCAGGTTAGGGATCAGCGCGGAATCGATCTTGAAGGCCAGCGCTTCTTGCGCGGCGCCAGCATAAAAGTTGGTGCGCAAAATTGCGTCCAGGACCGCCCGATAAAGACGCAGCAATCGATCATCATTGATTGCAGTCACCTTGGAAAGTCCGGCGTTGAATTTGTTCAATGCGGCATTCGAAGCCTTCTCGCGATCACCATCAAAGGCTGGATCATGGCGCGCGGCAAACAGCTCTATCATCGCTGCTGTTACGTCCGGCGCGGCGTCCAACGCATCGACAACCGTATAGATCGTGAAGCCCATGCCGGTCTGACGCAGATAGCGGTAAAAGGCGCGCATCAAATTCGCATCGCGTGCATCAAGGGCTGCGCCAACGACGAGGCGGTTGAAACTATCGTTCTCCGAACCGCTATTGAGCACCGCCGCAATCGCAGCTTCGACACCCGCAGCGCGTTCCATCAAGCGCGCGGCATCTTCGCCTTCCGGCAGACGCAGCGCAAATTCGTGGATTGTGCCCAACGCCCCTTCGTCTAACTTGGTTGGCACTTCGGCCAATACTGTGAAACCGAAATTCTCAAGCGCCGGGACGGCATCCGAAAGCGCTAGTGCGCCGCTTGCATGATAGAGCTTTAGCCTCAGCCCATTGGGCGGATCGGTTGGCAGCGTGTAAAGGCGCGCGCTGCGCTCTGAAGTCTCGCTGTCCGGATCGAGTCCGCGCAATTGCATAATGTCTAGCGCGGCTTCCAACGCTCCGTAGCGGGAGCGGTAGCTTTGCGGAAAAGTGTCACAATATTTCGCCGCAATCGCGGGCACGCGCGTGCTGTCATCATATTCGGCGAGATGGTGTTCCACAGCATCGCCCCAACCGCGCAGCATGTCTTCAAGCTCGCTTTCGATCTCGCCGGTTTCCAGCATCATATCGCTGCTGCGAATATCGAGCTGGAATTGCAGCATGGCGAGCGAGCCGGCTTGCACTTCCAGGCTCCAGTCGAGCACGCTTGTGCCCGGCGTTCGGGTTAGCATCTGTTGAATCTGTAATCGGGTCTGGGTCGACAGCAGATCGCGTGGGAGCCATACGAATGCAAAGACATGGCGTTCCAATTGCGAACGCACTTGCACAAGTTTGGGTCGAGGTCGGTCGATGAGGCTCATCAACGCTGTTGCCAGATCGCAAATGTCGCTTGGATCGAACGCGACGAGCAGATCATGAGGCAGCACGGTAAACGCATGGACCAACGCTTTGCCAGCATGGCTGCCCGGATCGAAGCCCATATCACTGGTTATTTGCGCAAGCTGAGAGCGTAAAATTGGCACTTCATTCGGTGGGGATGCAAGTGCGGCACTGGTCCAAACCCCTGCATGGATCGAGATGCTAGTTGTCTTCCCATCTTTGCGGCGCGCAACCATAAACAGATCAAGCGGCACGCGCCGGTGGACATTGGATATCCGGTTGGTCTTGATTAGAAGCAGGTCGCGCTCAGACCCTTTGGTATCAAACCATTGAAAGGCACGCTCGAAGGTCGCTTCGGCAAGAATTTGCTTCGCGCTTTGGCAGCACACGCCTTTTGGATCACTCATTGTGCCATCACGTTGGCGTGTGACATGGCCCAGTTGCGTAAGCATTCCGCCGTTCAACCATTCTAGCAAAGCGGCGCTTTCCCGGTTCGAACCGTGCTCGCTCGAACTCAGCGCTTCTGCGTCCGCGCGCATGGCTTCTTGCAGCTTGGGCCAGTCGGTCACGGCTGCACGCACATCGGCCAAGGTTTGGCGCAATTGCGCAATCATATCGCCGCGCTGGCGTGCATCCACTCTGGCAGTTTCGATGTAGACCAGAGATTCACGCGTGCCTTGGGGAGCGTTCGCCGAAGAGCCCACGCTTATCAGAGCATCGTTGGTGTCGCGTTCAATATTGGCAATCGGGTGGAGCAGTCGATGAATGCTGATTCCAAGTCCGGTGATGGTCGCAGCGATTGAGTCGACCAGAAACGGCATATTTTCATTGATGATCGCAATTCGAAGGAAACGGCGCTCATCCGCATGCGACTCAAGCAAGAGAGATGCGCGGCCTTCATTGCGTGATTGCGCCGCTTTAAGAACGAACGCAGCCGCTTCTTCCAAGGCCGAGCCTTTTAAGCCTGCGTCACCGGGCAGAACTGCGCCGCTTAAATGTTGGGCAATCGCGTCGAGTTGTGGTTTCGAAGCTGGCTTGGGCGCTTGGTTTGACACGGGCCGTTTGGCCTCCTCACATCCTGCTTTGGGCAATTTTTGAATGCCATTGTTATGGATTGTGTCGCATTTACGCCTTTTGCCTAGCCCCACGCAAGCGTGTTCAATACCGACTAGGCTGTTAGCTTTTGCCTCGTGGCCTCAATTGTCAGTTCCAATGAGCGAAGCCGCGCTTCGGGATCAAAGGTTGCCCCGCACAGGATGATTTCATCGGCTTGGGTCCGCTGGACAAAGGCATCAATTGCACCGCCCACCTGTTCTTGCGTGCCCACCGCAGCGGCTTGGCCCAAATGATCAAGCATTGCGCGGGCGGGATCGGGGAGGCTCGCTGTGAAGTCCCGGATGGGTGGCGGCAATTTGCCAGGATTGCCTGTGCGCAGGCGGACAAAACTCTGTTGCTGGCTAGAGCTGAGCAGCAGCGCTTCTTCCTCAGTCTCAGCGGCGAAGACATTCATCGCCACCATGACATGGGGCCGGTCCAGCGCCTCGGAAGGTTGGAAATCACGGCGATAGAGTTCTAGCGCGGCGTCCAGATGATCGGGCGCGAAATGCGCAGCAAACGCGTAGGGCAAGCCCAGTCGTGCCGCGAGCTGCGCACCAAACAGGCTGGAACCAAGCATCCAAAGTTCACAGCTAGCACCCAGACCTGGAGTTGCTTTTACCGGTAAGTCTACATCACCCGTTAGGAGCGCGCGCAGTTCAACCACATCTTGCGGGAAGTATTCCGAAGCTTGAGCCAAATCCTTGCGCAAAGCGCGCTGTAATTCTGGTCCAGCTCCCGGTGCACGTCCTAACCCTAAGTCGATCCGACCTGGAAACAGCGCATCCAATGTCCCGAATTGTTCGGCGATTTGAAACGGCGTATGGTTGGGTAACATTATCCCGCCAGAGCCTATGCGGATGCGGCTGGTTGCATTGCCAATATGCGCCAGAACCACCGATGTCGCGCCGCCTGCGATCCCGTCCATTGCGTGATGTTCCGCGACCCAAAACCTTCTACACCCTAGCGCCTCTGCGTGGCGCGCAAGATCTGTCGCCACCGCCATCGCCTCGGCGACACTGCCCCCTTCGCGCACAGGCACAAGATCAAGGACGGAATATTCGGTCATGGCGTTGCGGGAGCCGGCTGCTCCGCTAAGCTCGTAGGATTCGAGCCTATCTGGGCGAGATAATCCTGCGCAGTCTTAGCAGCCCCACTGCCCGGCAGAGTGTCGATCACCGATCGCCAGCTTTGCCGTGCTGCGTCTTCGCGGCCAGAGAGTACGGCGATGACGCCCGCTTCCAAGCCGATTTCGCCGTCAAGCGGGTCGATCTGGAAGGCTTGCTCAATCGAGGTTTGCGCCTCCTCTAGGCGCTCCATTCTTCGCAGGAGCGTTGCCTTCAACAGCCAGCCTTCGCTGTTCGTAGGCTCCAGCCGGGTTGCGATATCCAGCGCGGTGAGCGCTTCATCATTGCGGTTAAGAGCCACTAAAGCGCGCGCCTCATCGCTCGCCGCTGCAGCTTGCAAGGTCGCAGAGGCCGCCGTTTGTGCATCTTGGCGTGCCTGACCAAACAGCGTCGCCGCGCCTACGGCGTCGCCCGCTACCAAAGAAGCATTGCCAGCCATGATCCCCGCACGTGCCTTGGCCCTTGGTTCATTGAAAGGCGTTTCATCGCGAGCAGCGAGAAAGGCAGCCCGGGCATCGTCCCACCGACCCAATTCGGTCGATGCCATGCCGAGGCAATGGTTGGCTATCACCCGTGCCGGTCCCGACGTCTCGTTCCGGCGGATTTGCGCCTTGGTGTGGGCTCGGGCCTGGTCTGCTTCGACCAAGTCGAGACATTCGCTCAGCCACTTGCTGATTGGGTCTTTGGGCGCTTCGAGTGCGTTCTCGCGTGGTGGTCGGTTGCGCAGTTCCAGCGTAGGATCGCTCGGTCCTTCTAAGACCGGGTTCGGGCCCACTTGGAGCAGGATAGCAAGAAGAGCGGTGTTCAACGACATTTCAATCCGTGGGTTTGGAAACAATACGAGCAACCGCATCCATCAGCCGCGCAACATCTTGCGGCCGCGAAAAACGGTGCTCTGCGTCTTTGATCAATGACACTTGAACATCATCCGAACGAAGTTGCTGAGCCAGTTTCAAGCTGATCTCCCAAGGCACGTCAGCATCGCATTGGCCGTGCAGTAGATGAACAGGACAGGTGATGGCAATGTCGCCCTCCAACTGCAAATTGGCTTCCCCATCTTGGAAAAAACCGGGATGGGTGGGCGTTGGTTCCGGGCCATAGGGATTGTCTTCAAACAGGGTTTCACCAGACGCCATCACAGCGCGCTGCTCTTCATTGAATCCCCAGCGGGTGAAATCAGGCGCCGCTGCGATACCGATCATTCCAGCGAGCTTGTCGCCCAATGCCGCACCGACCATCAGCATCAACCAACCACCCATCGACGAGCCAACCAATAGGATTTGGCCTTCGACATGAGCCTTGATCATGGCAAGCACTTCATCGCGCCATTTAGACAAAGTGCCGTCTGCAAAATCGCCGTCGCTCTCACCGCAACCGGAATAGTCGAGCAGCATGCACGCTCGGCCCTGTTCGGCCGCCGTGTCGAGCAAAGCAGTCGCTTTGCCGCCTGCCATGTCGGACATATAGCCGGGCAAGAACACCAATGTCGGCCCGCTTCCTTGCGTTAAGCGAAAGGCAATCCGCCCGCCTTCAGGCATTGTGTGATATTGGACATCGCTCATACCAGCAGTCATGCATGTACGAGCGCATAGTCACAAGCCCGACATGGGAACAAACTAAGCAGGGCCGCATGATCAAGAACGAACCACCCCAAGTACCAGATGTTCCCGCCACCGCGATAACGCGGCGCGGGCTGTTAGGCCTTGCCGGGGCTTCGGCAGCGCTCAACGCAACTCCTTTGATCGCGCAAGGATTTGGCAAAGGCTTCACTCATTCGGTTGCCAGTGGAGAACCCAAAGCGCGGCAGGTTCTTTTGTGGACCCGTTATGTCGCTCAACAAGAAACTGTCATCAATTTCGAAGTCAGCGAGACGGCAGACTTCTCAAAGATCGCGATGCAAGCGCAAGCCACCGCTTCGCCGGATCGCGATTGGTGCGTCAAAGCGTCCGCAACCTCGTTGGAACCTAACACATGGTACTACTACCGCTTCATCGCGCCAGACGGTGAGATTTCGCCAGTGGGTCGAACGCGCACTTTGCCTGAGGGTAAGGCCGACCGCTTTCGGCTTGCGGTGTTCTCATGCGCGAATTTCGGTTTTGGCTGGTTCAACGCCTATGCCCATGCGACGCAGGCCAATGACGCCGATCTCGCAGTGCATCTGGGCGATTACATCTACGAATATGGAGAGGGGACCTATCCGTCCGGCGCTCAGCGCAACACGGGCCGCCCGATCAGCCCGGATGATGAGATTGTGACGCTCGCTGATTATCGCTTGCGCTACGCCACCTATCGCAACGACCCCGACCTGCAACGCCTGCATCAAGTGCTGCCAATGATCGCGGTGTGGGACGACCACGAAAGCACCAATGACAGCTGGAAAGACGGCGCGCAAAATCACCAAAGCGACACTGAAGGCGAATGGGTGGTGCGCAAAGCGCTCGCCAAGCGTGTTTACCGCGAATGGATGCCCGTGACCGATGCCCCTTACGCGTCCTATGATGTTGGCGATCTGGCGACCTTGTTCCGGCTCGACACGCGGCTCGAAGGGCGCGAGGAACAGTTTAATCTTGGCGATCTGATCGAAGGCAAAGCCGATCCGCAGGCTGCGATAGCGGCACTCGAAGCGTTTCGCGATGGCGAATATTCAGATCCTGAGCGGCAATTGCTCGGTAAGGCGCAGGAGCAATGGCTGAGCGAAGGGTTGGCGCAATCCCAGTCGCGCGGAGCGACCTGGCAAGTGCTGGTCCAGCAAGTGCTGATGGGCCGCCTCAAAACGCCTCAGGGGCTAGTCGATGCCTTGCCCGCTGGCCTGCCCGAATGGATCACGAAACGCTTCACCAATAGCGCGCTTGCGAGTGAAGCCGGCTTGCCTGCCAATATGGATGCATGGGACGGTTATCCGGCAGCGCGCGAACGAGTGCTGAAATCTGCGCTGGATGCCGATGCGAACCTGCTGGTGCTGGCTGGTGACACGCATAATGGTTGGGCGTTTGAGCTTGATCAAGCCGGCACAAAGGCGGGCGTGGAGCTCGGTGTTTGCGGGGTGACATCGCCGGGGCTGGAGCGCTCCATTTCGGCGATCCCGCCTGCTGATTTGGCCGCCGCAATTGTCGGCGCGAATGATCAAATGAAATGGGCAGACACCTCACAGCGCGGCTATATGAATGTTGAACTGACGCCTGCGAAAGCGACCTGCGAGTGGCGCTTCGTCGCCGGAGTCAAACAGCGTTCCACCGCGCTGGCTGGTACGAAGCGCATTTCGAGCAAGGCGGGATCGCACAAGCTCGAAATATAGGCGGGTGGGTCAGTCGCGGGTAAAGATCTCTTCGATTGTCAGTTCGAACACACCGGCGATGGTGAAGGCGAGCGGCAGCGACGGGTCATAGCGTCCCTTCTCAATCGCATTGACGCTCTGGCGCGATACGCCAAGGCGGTCAGCGAGATCCTGTTGGCTCCAGTCGCGCTCGGCGCGGAGCACCTTAAGGCGATTCTTCATTGACTGATGCCTTTGAAGCGGAACCAGTAGTAGCTCAGGATCAAGGCAAGCATGGTCACACCGACCATATTCTCCGCCGATAAGTCGGGCAGGTCGAACATCTTGATGCCAATAACCCAACACAAGTGGACAAGCATGCTCGAAGCAACCCCGACAAGCGCTGAATTCGCCATGATCTGAAATAGGTAATCCTCGCTGGACCGGCGGTCGATGGCAGAGGCAATTGCCACCAAGATACTCAGCACCAGCGTGATTGGAACAAGAATGGCAGCCTGTTCCCACTGCGCGATTTGCACGAAGCTCGCTCTAGGTGGGTCGATCTCTGCAATCATCAACGCGGACGCTGCCATGGGTAAAACCAGGAACCAGTCGAGCCTGCCAATGGTTACTTTCATCATTATTTCCCTTTGCTGGAATTGCCCGGACGGCGCGCGGTAGAGCGCGGTTTGCTGACATTTGGTGTGATTGGAAGGCCTCTCACGCCGCCACCCCATTTGCCGCGCCCAATGCGGTTTTCAAACCGCACCCCACGTTCCATAGGTGGCTCGATTGACCACCGACCCCACTGCCAGCCCTGCGAACCAGATGATGGCGTACCAATAGGCATCGATATGAACGACAAGGTCGGCGCTTTCCAGCATTCCCCATACCGACGCCGCGCTCAATGCAAGGGCCGATGCTACAAGGGTCTGACGGATGGTGAGCATGCGGATGAACTCATCCGTTTCCTCCACGATTAACCGCCCGATTGACCAGAAAAAGCCGATCACAGCCAGTCCCGGCAAGACACCAATCGCCAACCGCATTGCGATTGGAAGGTGGCCCATTTCTTCAACAAAAGTGAGTGCAGCAAATGATGCTAGATACAGAGAGGTGAAGATCGCTACTCGCTTGATATAGTTTCGCTGTGCCGATCCTTTGGTGACGCAACTGCCGCTCCCTGCTTCGTTCTTGTTTAGCATGGCAACAAAGGTGCCAAACATCGGAAGAATGGGCGCACACATAATCGTGAGGATCACCGGTTTGCTCTCGATCGCTTTTGTCAGGGCAAGCGCAACAATAACGGCGGTGCTTATAAAGGTGAGACCGAGCCAGAAAAGTGGGCCACGACCGAGAAATCCGGAGGATTTTGAAGCTAGTTCGGTCATTTTGCACCTACTTTGCTGCAAAGCGCACGATCAGAATAGATCGAGCCCCATGCCGCGCCTGTAAGGCCCGACGTGATACCGAAGCTTGCCCCTTGGTTGAGCCCAAGGCTGTTCATGCACAACGCGGCGACAATGATGATTCCGGCCCAGATGACGGCTTGGAATGTCTTACCCATTGGTAAAGCTCCCTTTCAACTATGGAAAGGGTACTTGTCATTGATTCGAGGTTTTGTCAAGCATACTTTCCATAAAGGAGCGAGTACTTTCCGTTTCAAGCTACGATTCGCCATGGTAATGACATTGCAGCGCTGCCCACCTATATATGCTCGCATGGCGAAGCTGCTGACCACGACAACAACCACTACCACCTCGGATGACCGGGGGCGGTTGGTTGTGGTCTAGCAACTCTCCCGCCGCCCGGTTTCGGGGCGGCGCGGTGTCTTCCTCGAAATCGGTTTGAAACCCCAACACCGCTCTTTCAGCGCGCGCGTGCCTGTGGCAGGGCGCTGAGGAAATGAGACGGACGCAAAAACGATGACCGAACTGCTAAAAATCAGCTTACCCGACGGCTCCGTGCGCGAAGTGGAGCAAGGCAGCACTCCCTATGATGTGGCCGCTGCAATTGGGCCGGGCCTTGCCAAAGCCGCTTTGGCCGCGCGCGTAGACCATGGCTCTGGCGCAGAAGTGCGCGACATGGGCCGGCCGTTTGAAGGCGATGCAGAGTTGGCGCTGATCACGTCCAAGGATGAAGCCGATGCGCTCGAACTGGTGCGCCATGATTTCGCTCATGTCCTCGCCGAAGCGGTTCAAGCGCTCTATCCCGGCACGCAGATCACTTTTGGCCCGGCGACCGACGATGGTTTTTATTACGACGTGATGGCGCCTCCATCACGCGAACCGTTCAGCAGCGAAGACTTACCCGCTATCGAAGAAAAGATGCGCGAGATCATCAAGGCTGACAAACCCCTGGTGCGCGAAGTGTGGTCGCGGGCTGATCTGATCGCGAAATGGTCGTCCGAAGGCGAGGCGTTTAAGGCTGAATGGGCCAAGGAACTGCCTGAAAATGAAGAACTGACGGTCTATTGGTCGGGCGAGCCGAATAGCGAAGGCGCATGGCTGGATATGTGCCGCGGGCCGCATCTCGCCTCGACAGGAAAGCTTGATCCGCAAGCTTTCAAGCTGATGCGGGTTGCAGGCGCCTATTGGCGTGGCGACCAGCGCAACGCGCAGCTGACGCGGATTTACGGCACTGCTTGGCTGAACAAGAAGCAGCTGAAACAGCATCTGCACAATCTCGAAGAGGCGGCCAAACGCGATCACCGCAAACTGGGACGCGAGATGGACCTGTTCCATCTTTCTGATGTCGCGCATGGATCGGTGTTCTGGCACCCCAAGGGCTATCGCATCTGGCGAGAGCTTGAGAGCTATATGCGCCGCAAGATGGATGGCGGGGGTTACCGCGAGATCAAGACGCCGCAATTGATGGACATCCGCCAGTGGGAGCAATCCGGGCATTGGGGCAAATATGCAGAGAACATGTTTGCGGTGCCTGATATGGTTCCTGAAGTAGACGAGGACAGCGATGGCCTGGCCAAACCGGCGGTTGAAAAAGACGCCGATTGGATGGCGATCAAGCCGATGAATTGTCCGGCCCATGTACTGGTGTTCAAGCAAGGGATCACTTCCTATCGCGACCTGCCGATCCGGCTGGGGGAGATGGGCTGTTGCCACCGCAATGAACCGCACGGCGCTTTGCATGGGCTGATGCGGGTGCGTCAGTTCACTCAGGATGATGCGCATATTTTTTGCACCGAAGACCAAGTGGTTGAAGAAGTGCGCAAATTCTGCGAGCTGGCCAATGGTGTCTACAAGGACTTTGGTTTCACCTATCACGTGAAGCTCGCCACGCGGCCAGAGAAACGCTTTGGGTCTGATACCGATTGGGACAAGGCCGAACAGGAATTGCGCGATGCCGTCGCCGAAGCGGGCATGGACAATGAAGAATATGGCTGGGAAGAATTGCCCGGTGAAGGTGCTTTCTACGCCCCCAAGCTTGAATGGCATTTAACCGATGCGATTGGTCGAACTTGGCAAGTGGGCACGATCCAGGGCGACCGGGTTCTGCCCGACCGTTTGGATGCGACCTATATTGGCGAAGATGGCGAGAAACACCGCCCGGTCATGCTTCACCGTGCGATCTTCGGCTCCTATGAACGCTTTATCGGCATTCTGATTGAGCATTACGCCGGACGCTTGCCGGTTTGGCTCGCCCCGGTTCAGGCGGTCGTCGCGCCGATTGTGTCGGATATTGATACCTATGCCGAAGAAGTCCGGACCAAGCTTGAAGCAGCGGGCATCCGCGTAAAATCGGACCTGCGCAACGAGAAGATCAATTACAAGATCCGCGAACATTCGCTGGCGAAGG
The DNA here is from genome assembly GCA_964580445.1 of uncultured Porphyrobacter sp. Lineage (GTDB taxonomy): Bacteria > Pseudomonadota > Alphaproteobacteria > Sphingomonadales > Sphingomonadaceae > Erythrobacter. Next base: position 12,664 of record CAZOLE010000004.1, on the reverse strand, counting down.
TTCCGCATATTCTGGTGGTTGGCAAACGTGAGGCCGAGGAAGGGGCGGTGGCGATCCGCACTTTGGGTGAGAAGGAACAGCAGACACTTCCGCTCGACGAGGCGATTGCCATGCTGACGCAAGCGGCTTTGCCGCCGGACCTCAAAGCCTGATCTGTTGGACGAGTTCGGAGGCTTTACCGCGGTTCAGATCGCCGTTGCAGTGATCGCCACTTCAAGCGCAGCCTTTATCCGGGGGCTGACCGGCTTTGGCTTTGGGATCTTGCTGGTCCCGATCCTCGCGCTTGCGGTGACACCAGTCGAAGCGGTGCTCGCGGTCAATATCATGGCGGGATTGCTGGCATTGATCGACATCCGGTTTGTGCTGCGCAAGGCCGAGAAGTCAGCGATCACCATCAGCGCTTTGGTGGTTCTTGGAACTGCTCCCGGCCTTATCTTGCTCAATGCGACCCCTGAGAATGTCGCGCGGTTCCTGATCGCGCTGGTAGCGCTGTCGGCCTTTGTTGCCATTCTATTACCTCAGCGCGCGGCCAAACAGCCGGGACCGGTCACGACCGGCCTAACTGGCCTATCGGCTGGCGTGCTCACGGGATTTGCTGCCATGCCCGGTCCGCCTGTCGTGCCCTACTATGTGGGGCGCGACATTGCGCGCGAAACCGCCAAAGCTTCGATGATTGGGATTTTCGGCGTTTCGGCCTTTGCGGGGATCGGATCAGGCGCGGCGATTGGCGTGCTCGATTGGTCAATTATAGTGCTTGGGCTGCTGCTCTTCCCGGTGGTCCTTGCGGGCAATTGGCTGGGCGCGCGCGCGTCCGGTAAAGTCAGCGATCCGGTCTGGCGCAGCATTGTTGGTGTGGTGCTAGGCGCCGCGGCTTTGGCGACAATGATCCGCTTGTTCTAAGTCCGGTCTAGCCGCCCATCTCGCCATAAAAGGTTATGACATGGATGAAACGCGGCCGGCTATGATCCTTGTCGATTACCATTTTCACCCGCCGACAGGGGAATGTTCGGGTGGTGCCACCGATTGCATAGCGCATTTTCAAGGGCGGGGTGAGCAAGTGCTCTAAGACAACATACTTGCCGCCATTGCCGCCTGAATAGCCGCTGCCTGCGCGCTTCTCGACCCGGAATTTCTCAAGCGCTGGGTCATTTGCCGGATCGTTGAGCAGAGCTACTCCCGCGGTGATCATCTCCTCGAAATTGCAGAATGCCGTTGCGGTTGGCGTTCCGCGCATCTGTCTATCAGCAAGGTATGCGTTGGTTGCTTTCGAGTGCCTCTCCCCCGCATGGCCCGATCCCAATTCGGACAATTGCAATATTCGTTTCACTTCGGTGCGCGTGAACGGCGTAAAAGGCATAAGAATCACTCCCCATTTGCAGGAGTGATTGTAGCAAGAAACACCGGAGATGTGTTGGTGAATTCTTACGGCATTATTGAAACAACGCTTTTAGTTAAGCCACTGCGCCGCAAGCACTTCGCCGCCATTTGGCACTCTTAGGACGGCAGCATAGCGGTCCGCACCGCCCATCTGCATCTGTGCCGGGCTGATTTCATGACTGCCTTTGCCGCCATTCCATGTCGCTACCCGGCGCTCACCGATCAGGACATTGGTGTAGGTGATCTTCCGTCCACCATTCTCTCCGCGGCCGATCTGAACAGAGCGCTTTTTGGCAACGCCTACTATCACCAACTCGGCTTGCCTTGATGTCTTACCGCCAAGCCCGACACCTGTTTTGCCATTGGCGCGCTTCACTCGGATCGCTGCCTTCGAAAGCTGTGCGGCGCTGCGCACCTGTCGTCTGAGCGCGCTTTCATCAGAGCCGACTTCGCCAAAGCGTCCGTTCACAACCGTTTGCGGCGTGTAGACGCCGTTATAGCCGCTTAGTCCGCGCTTTGCATAAGTCCGCTGCAACGCCGTGTTTTTCGGGCTGGCGAGCGTGTCTTTCCAACCCAAACGATCCCAGTAATCTACTGGGCGAGAAACGATAACGAGGCTGCGTTCTTTCGCCATTCGTGCCGCCAATCGATCGGCTGGCGGGCAAGACGAACAGCCTTGGCTGGTGAACAGCTCGACAAAAACCGGCTCGCTAATAGCGGCTAAGGACTGACCACGCGCAGATTCGGGTTTTGGTACCAACAACAAGGCGATTGTCAGGGTGACCAGTACCAAGGCGATGGCATGAGTTGATTTTTGCACACGAACCTCTTCTTGCTTATTTGTAGGCAAATTCAGGTTCGCACGGGATCGCGCTTTGGTTACGCGTGCGGGATTAAAGGGTGAGCGGGAGTGGCTCACCGGCAAGGATCAGGGCCAGGCCACTGCCAAGCACAATCGCTGCGCGGGCAAGATTGGCCTGCTGTGTGCGGGCGGTCTCACTTAGGTTTTGCGCAAAGGTAAGGGCTTGAGCCATGGGCGAGAGTATCGCGGCTAAATCCTAACAGGTCGTTAAGGACTTGGTTTGCGAAGGGCACAGGGCATTTGTTGGCTGGCGCAGTGAAAGCCGCCGCCGCCCGCAAGCACCGCATCTGCGGGTAGGCCGATTGTCATGCGATCAGTGAAGTGTTCGGCAATCGCGGCGACTCCGGCCTCGTCATTGGGTGATCCGAAGGTCGGGACAACGACCAGATTCGTCGTGATCGCGAAATTGACATAGCTAGCCGGTTCAATTGCGCCATCGCGCTCAATCAGGCCGGGTGAAGGGATGCCCGCGACTTCCAGCCCCGCCGCCTTGGCGCGCAGCGCGGCATCGTCATAGATTGCGGAGTTGGGGTCGTCAGGGGCGGCAGCCTCAGGGACCAGCAAGCGGTTAGGCGCAACAAAACGCGCCAGATTGTCGACATGGCCATCAGTGTGATCGTTGATCAATCCCTCGCCCAGCCACACAATTCGTGTGAATCCCAAAGTGTCGGCCAATTCACGCTCAATCTGGGCGCGGCTCATATCAGGATTGCGGTTGGGATTGAGCAGGCATTGCTCGGTCGTCACCGCAAGGCCTGTGCCATCGCTATCGAGCGCACCGCCTTCCAAGATCATTGGCGAATGTGCGACCGCTAGACCTGCATCGTGCGCTAGCTCTTCGCCGATCTGCTCGTCACCGGACATTTCATATTTGCCGCCCCAACCGTTGAAGGCAAAACGCTGCGCAAGTCGCTGACCATCTCGTGTAACAACCAACGGGCCGGTATCGCGAAGCCAGATATCGCCATAGGTGTGCTGCACAAGCGTCACCTTGTTGCTGACCAACTTGTTTGCATGCGCTGCGTTTGCTGCATCGCTCACCAGCAGACGAACGTCTTGCCCGCTATCCGCAACCGCATTGGCGAACGCTGCGATCTGCTCCTGCGCGCGTGCAAGCACGCCGGGCCATTCCTCGGTCAGATGCGGAAAGCCGATCCACAGCCAGTCCTGCGGCGCCCATTCAGGCGGCATCAGTATGGCCATGGATCGGGCAACCTTAGCTGTTAGCAGCCATCATCCGCACTCGCGCAGGCTTCATCGCGAATGCCGCGGAATTCGTCGCCGGGCACCCAATTGGGCCAGCTTTGGCTGTTCGCAAGGCTGCGTCCGACGCGGTAGAACAGCTGCAAGTCAGCCATCACGCCCGACCAATCCCAGCTTTCGTCAAACTCATCCTTTGGCCCGTGATAGCGGTTTTCGCGATAGTCATCAGCTACCTTCTTGCCCGCTTCACGCCCGCCTTCGATCAGGTCTTCGCCACCATCGATATAGAGCATCGGCACGCCCTTCTTGGCGAAGGCAAAGTGATCAGAACGGTAGTAATAGCCCGCCTCAGGGCTGGGGTTTGGTGTTACCACCCGGCCATCTTTGTCAAGTGCTGCGGTGAGGAAATCATCAAGCTGTGATTTACCGGGGCCAACTACTGTCACATCCTTTGCCTGACCGGCGATCAGGAACGCATCCATATTGATTCCGCCAACCGTCTGTGTGAGAGGGAAGACCGGATTGTCAGCGTAGTAATACGCCCCGAGCAGACCCGATTCCTCAGCTGTCACAGCCAAGAAAACAAGGCTGCGTTTGGGCGCGCCAGCTTTCGCATGCGCTTCTGCGAGCGCAACCAAAGCCGCTGTACCCGTCGCGTTGTCGACCGCGCCATTGCAGATATCATCGCCATCATCCGCAGGTGGGTTGCAAGTGCCAAGGTGATCCCAGTGCGCGGTATGGATGATATACTCATCTGGCTTTTCTGAACCCGGCAAAATCCCAATCACATTGTTCGATGAAAAGCTGCGCATGGAGTTCTCAAAGCTAGTTGATGCTGAGAGGCCCAGCTCCACCGCTTCAAAATCAGCAGACTTGGCCGCTTCGGAGAGCTTCTCAAGATCTTGTCCGGCTGCGGAAAGGATTTTGCTGGCGACATCTTTTTGGACCCAACCATTCAGGGTCGTCATTGGCGGCGCGTTATCGCCGCGCTGCGCATAAGCTTGCGGTCCACCCCAAGAGCTTTCGACCACGTTCCAGCCGTAGCTTGCCGGTTCGGTATCATGAACGATCAACGCGCCCGCTGCTCCTTGCCGCGCGGCCTCTTCATATTTGTAGGTCCAACGCCCGTAATAGGTCATCGCCTTGCCGTTAAACGGGCCTTCCAGCTCTTCGGTTTGCCAATCAGGATCGTTGACCAGAATGACCACCGTTTTGCCTTTGACATCGACACCTTCATAGTCGTTCCAGTCACGCTCTGGCGCGTTGATGCCGTATCCAACGAACACTAACTCGCTGTTCGCGAGTTGGGTCTTATCTTCTTCGCGATAGGTGACGCCGGTCCACTGCGAACCATATTCGAAGGCCAAGTCTTCATCGCCGCCTCTGATGGTGAGCGGTGCAAAGTTGGAGCCAGTAATCTCCACCAATGGCACTTCCTGAACCCAGCTATCGCCATTGCCGGGTTTCAGGCCAGCAGCCTCAAAGCGTTCGGTTAGCAGGGCGACGGTTTTTTCCTCACCTTCGGTGCCCGGCATTCGGCCGCCAAATTCGTCGGCCGAAAGTGCGCGGGTGATCTCAACCATCGTGGCTTGAGAAATCTCGACCGCTTCGACTTCCGGGATCTCCATTTCCGCCACGCTATTGCCGTCTGCGTCCGGAACTTTTTTACAAGCTGCAAGGCCAATCGTCGCGGCGACAACCGCGCTCAGGCCAATCATCCGTTTCATCATCACGAATTCCCTCTCATCCGATTTGGTTGCTAGCTTCTGTTGCAGAGCGTGAAGGCGGCTGCAAGAGAGGGTCTATGGCTGAAGCGGAGAAAACGGATTGGCAGCGCGCGATAGAGCGGGCGCAGACCTATGCTCCGTTTTTGGCGCGTTCTCTGGATCGGCAGCCCGATTTGGCAACACTCTTGACCAATGGCGATCAAGACGCGGCGTTCGAATGGGTGCGCCAGCAGGGGGTGCATGAGGACACCGGTATCGCGTTGCGGCGCGAGCGACTGGGACTAGCGACTGCCCTTGCGATTGGTGATCTGGCAGGCGCATTGCCGCTGGGCAAAGTCGTAGCAAAGCTTACCGGGTTTGCTGACGAGGCACTGGACCGTGCCATTCGAGCGGCCATTTCAGAGCGCACCGGTGACGACAATCCTTCGGGCTTTATCGCACTGGCGCTGGGCAAACAGGGTGCAGGGGAGCTCAACTATTCCTCCGATATAGACCCCATTTTCCTCTATGATGCGGACACTATCACGCGCCGATCTTCCGATGATCCGGGGGAAGCGGCCCAGCGTTACGCGCGCCGGGTCTTGGAGCTGCTCTCGCAAGGTACGGCTGAGGGTTACGTTCTGCGGGTTGATTTGCGTTTGCGTCCAGCGAGTGAAATCAGCCCCTTAGTGGTACCGTGCGCTCGTGCGCTAGCGCATTATCAAAGCGAGGCGCTGGCATGGGAACGTGCGGCCTTTATCCGCGCAAGAGCGGCGGCAGGCGATCTGGCAGCGGGCAATGCGTTTCTGACCGCGATCCGGCCCTTTGTTTGGCGCTCGCACCTCGATTTTGGAGCGCTTGAAGAAATTCGCGCGCTCACCGCCCGTATTCGTGGCAGTTATGAAGGCGCTGAGCGGCCCGGACCAGGCTTTGACGTAAAGAAAGGGCGGGGAGGCATTCGCGAGGTCGAGTTTTTCGCGCAGACCCATCAACTGATCCATGGCGGGCGTGATCCTTGGCTAAGAGTGCGCGGCACCCGGACGGCGCTTGATGTGTTGGCTGCGTCTGAACGGATCAGTGAAGACGAAGCGCGCGTTCTTGGAGAGGGTTACGATCGGCTACGTGTGATCGAGCACCGGTTGCAAATGGTAAATGATCGGCAGACCCACGCGCTCCCCGACGGCGATGCGCTGGATGCGGTCGCGCAGCTTGATGGCTTAGCGGACGGCGCGGCACTGGTCACGGAGTTGGAGGCGCTGACGGAGCGGACCGGCGCGATTTACGACGGGTTGATCGGGGCCGAGGCGCCTCAGACCGAGCCTCAACCGCTGCCCAAACAAGACCCGCTCGCCGCGCGTTTCGAGACTTGGCGCGATGGCCGTTACCAATCGCTGCGCAGTCCGCAGGCGCTCGCTGCATTCGATGCGATTGCTCCGGTTTTGGCGCAAGGGTTTGCGAAAGCCGATGATCCCGAACGCGCGCTCACGCGATGGGAAAGCCTGCTAAGCCGCGCGCCCTCTGCGATTAACCTTTTCCACCTGTTACGAGCGGAGCCCGCGCTCCTAACAAGGCTGATCGACACGCTGACTTTGGCGCCGACGCTCGCCGATGAACTGGCTCGGCGTCCTGAATTGTTGGATGCTATGTTGGACAATGATGCATTGGGAGTTGCCCGGTGTGGTGCCCCAAATCGTCGCCCGGTTTGAAGCGAGCGCAAAGCGAGAAGATTACGAGGCGTTGCTTGACGCAATCCGCAGCGAGACCGGCGAATTGCGCTTCACTTTGGGCGTGCAAATGATCGAAGGCTTGGTGGATCCTCTCGCTATTTCGGCGGCCTTGTCGCGGGTGGCCGAGGCCGCATTGGAGCTAGCCGTGCGCGCGGCGCATAACGAATTTGCCAAAGTTCATGGCTGGATCGCGGATAGCGAGCTGTTGGTTGTCGGGTTGGGACGGCTGGGCGGCGGGGCGCTGACCCACGCTTCGGACTTGGACATTATCTATTTGTTCACCGGCGACACCTCGGCGCAATCCAACGGTGAACGGCCGCTCAGCACGAGCGCCTATTACAACCGTTTGGCCAGCCGAGTCAGCGCGGCTTTGTCCGTTCCCACCGCGCAAGGCGCGCTTTACGAAGTGGACACAAGGTTGCGCCCGCAAGGCAATCAAGGTCCGCTTGCGGTCAGCTGCGAGGCGTTTGCTAAGTATCAGCGCGAAGCAGCATGGACTTGGGAGCATATGGCACTTGCCCGCGCTCGGGTGCTGGTGGGGTCGCAAGATGCGCGCGCGCAGCTGAATGCGATCATGGCGGAGGTTTTACAGCGACCGCGCGATGGCGAGATCGTGCGCAAGCGCGTAACTGATATGCGCAGCGACATGGCGCGTCACAAACAGCCGCGCGGCCTGCTGGATATAAAATTGCAGCGCGGCGGGCTGGTCGATGCCGAATTTGCGGTACACTTCCTGCAGTTGCGTGACGGGCCTGAGCTTGGCGCCAAACATCCCGGCACGCTTGACCCTGACCTTGGCACAGCAATCCCAGCTCTCATCAAAGCGGGTTTGCTGTCGTCTGATTTCAAACCCGCATACGATCTGATGACGCGCCTGCTGGTAGCGGCTCGTTTGCTTACGCCCGGTGGCAAAGAACCGCCAGCTTTTGCGCAGCCAGCGCTCGCCAAAGCCTGCAAAGCGAGAGACTACGACACGCTCTTGCAAGACCTATCGCAAGCAAGGCAAAGGGTCGCGGGGGTTTGGTCAACGATTCTTGGTCAATCAATCGCATAAGCGATCAACGAAGTTCAAACGGAGCATATGACATGAGTACCTTTCCCGCCGCCGGCGATGCGATCCCTAACATTGCGATGGGCACGCCTGAAGGCGGAAGTGTTAAACCTTCCGATTTTGCTGGCAAGAAGCTGGTGATCTTCTTCTACCCAAAGGACAACACGCCTGGCTGCACCACCGAGGCGAAGGATTTCACCGCGCTGAAAAACGATTTTGATGCCGCTGGGGTGGAATTGCTTGGCGTATCCAAAGACAGCGCAAAGAAGCACCAAAACTTCATCGCCAAACACGATCTCACGACACCGCTTGCGACCGATGCAGAAGAAGGTGGTTTGTCTGACGAACTTGGTATTTGGACCGAGAAGCAAATGTACGGGAAGACCTATATGGGCATGGTCCGCTCCACCTATCTGGTCGCAGCCGATGGCACCATCGCTCAGGTCTGGAACAAGGTGAAAGTCAAAGGCCACGCAGAAGAAGTGCTCGCTGCTGTCAAATCGCTCTGACCGAGACAATGGAAACCCTCGCCCCAACTGTCTCTGGCGCCATTCGCGCCGCTTTATTGACGGCTGAGCCGCGCGCAAAGTGCTTTGCCACACGCGATGTTGCGCGGGGATGGCGGCAAGGGCGGTTGGCGTTTGTGTTTGACGAGCCCATGCCTGATCAGCCCGCATGGCCAGAAACGCCAGAACTATTGCCACCGAACAAAATGCCCAAGCGCGGCAAGTTTGGCTCCGAACGCGGACGCATCGCTTTGTGGCATAGTCTTGCGCATATTGAATTCGTCGCGATTGACTTGGCGCTCGATATGGCTGGTCGCTTCGGCGAACAGATGGGAGAAGAGTTTGTTTCCGACTTCCTCTACGTTGCCGCAGACGAAGCGATGCATTTTGCGCTGCTGGCGCGAAAGCTTGAAAGTCTTGGCAGCCGCTACGGTGCCTTGCCCGCTCATGCCGGATTGTGGGAAGCGGCGCACACAACGAGGGGCGATGTCGCCGCTCGGCTCGCGATTGTCCCGATGGTCTTGGAGGCGCGCGGCCTCGATGTAACGCCAGCGACCTTGGGGCGAGTGCGCTCTGTTGGCGATGAGCACGGTGGAAAGATTCTTGCGCGGATACTTGACGATGAGATTCGCCACGTAAGATTCGGCTCAAAGCACTTTTTTAAGGTTGCTGAAGAACGCGACGAAAACCCCGAAAATCTGTGGAAATCCTTGGTTGAGACCTTTTTTCGAGGGGCGGTTAAACCGCCATTCAACGACTCAGCCCGTCTCGCAGCCGGTCTGCCGCGCGAAATGTATCGCGATATTGCACCTTAACGAATCGTAGCGATAGTCAGCCTAATCGCAGGTCAGAAAGGCTCGTTTGAGCGTTGATGGCCAAAGCGTTTGGTCCGGCAGGATGTTCCAAGAATTGGAACAGGTTGGCCAAGCGTTTGACACAATTTCGCAGGCGAAAACGCCGCACCGAATTTAGGACCGGGTCTTTTATGAGCACGCTTTTCAAGCGGCAAATGGTCAAGTTAGGCACTGCGTTTTGCGCTGCCGCCACGCTCTTTTCTGCGCAAGTGGCGACCGCTAACGTTTCGACCAATGTATCGACGACTGCGGAACTGCCCGTAGAAATCGAAGAAGCCCAAAGCCAGTCACTTTCGACCGGCGATTCCAATTTCCGTGAACTCTTCGCCAGCTGGAAAGCGCTCGACAAAAACGGTCCTGACGCTCCGGTTGAACCAACGGTTGTGTCGATCCCGTCGATCATGCCGCTGCGCAATTCTAAACTGACCAGCGGCTATGGGATGCGAAACCACCCGGTGCTGCGTAAACGCCGCCGCCATAATGGGGTTGATCTTGCTGCGCCAACTGGCACGCCGGTCTATGCGACAGCTGATGGAATGATAACCCGCGCAAACTGGTTCTCAAGCTACGGCCTTTTCATCCGCATCGACCACGGCGCGGATATGGAAACCCGCTTTGCCCACTTGTCGCGGATCGCAGTTGCAAGCGGTCAGCGCGTTCGTAAAGGCGAATTGATTGGCTTTGTCGGTTCGACGGGCCGCTCCACTGGCCCGCATCTCCACTATGAAGTTCGCGTGGGCGGGGTTGCGGTAAACCCGATTCCCTATATGAAAGAGACTCAAGCGCAGGCGGCTTACGCCAACGACTCACAGTTAGTGGGGCGTGGAGGCCAGTAAGCCGCTGCAAACAGCTTACCCGCCACTGAGCGGGTCGGACATTGGAGAGGGTGTCCGAGTATAGGCGCCGGGTTTACCCGGCGCCTTTTTTGTTAGGGCTTACCCCTTTATTTCGCTTGCGAGCGGCGGCGCCCTCGTTAGGTTTCTCTCCAAAGAAAGCCGATTGGCAACGAGCCAAGGGCTAGGGGAGAACGAAATGAGCTTGCACCCGATCGCACATGCGGCGGCGCGTCCGAATGATCCTGCGGTTATCATGGCCGGTTCTGGCGCGGTGATGACATTTGGCGAAATGGACAAGGCTGCAAACCGCTTCGCTCATTTGTTGCGGGAGCAAGGGCTTGGCCCGGATGATGCCTTTGCAGTATTGTTGGAAAACAGGATTGAATTTTTTACGTTGATTTGGGGCAATCAGCGCGCGGGAACTTTATTAGTTCCGGTGTCCAGCCGTCTTGCCGCGCCAGAGATCAGCTACATCGTGCAAGATAGCGATGCAAAGCTGCTGATCACGTCCACCAGCTATACAAATGTACTGGATGATGTTCGCCGCGATTGCCCCGATATGCCGATACTCGTCATGGATGGTGAAGGCGACGAGGCGTTTGAACCGGTCTATTCGAAGCAACCTGCGACCCCCATTGATGATCAGGCGTTCGGGCTGGTGATGTTTTACTCCTCCGGAACAACTGGTCGCCCTAAAGGGATTCGCCCCGCGCCGCCCTCCGATCCAGATATCCAATCGGTGCCGCCGCAAGTTGGACTGGCCACGATGGGTGCCGGAATGCCGGCCGATGGCTCCATGGTCTATCTTTCGCCCGCGCCACTTTATCACGCGGCCCCCATTGCGTGGTCGCAAACCGTGCATCGCTTAGGCGGCTCGGTCGTGGTTCTGGAAAAATTTGAACCGGAAGCCACGCTCGCTGCGATTGAAAAGTACAAGATCACGGACAGCCAATGGGTCCCCACGCATTTTGTGAGATTCCTGAAGCTCGATCCAGCAATTCGTGAGAAGTATGACCTATCGAGCCACAAACGTGCGCTGCATGCTGCCGCGCCTTGCCCGGTACCCATCAAGCAGAAAATGATCGAATGGTGGGGCCCGATTATCATCGAATATTATGCCGGGTCAGAAGGCATCGGGATGACTATGCTAGGCAGCGAGGCTTCGCTTTCTCATCTCGGCAGCGTCGGCCCAGCAATCTACGGAAAACTCCATGTCTGCGGCCCTGAAGGCGAAGATCTACCAGCTGGCGAAACTGGCCTTGTCTACTTCGAGAATGAAATTCTGCCGACCTATCACAAGGATCCTGCAAAAACCGAAGAAGCCATGCATCCAAAAGGCTGGATGACGCTGGGCGATATTGGCCACATGGATGAAGATGGCTTTCTCTATCTCACTGATCGCAAGAGCCACATGATCATCTCGGGCGGGGTCAATATCTATCCGCAAGAGATCGAGAACCTTTTGGTGACCCATGACAAGGTGATGGACGCTGCGGTTATTGGGGCGCCTGATCCGGATTTGGGGGAGAAGGTGGTCGCAGTGGTACAACCGCTCGACATGGCCGATAGCGGCGATGCGTTCGAAGCGGAATTGCGCGCATTCCTCGAACCCAGTCTTGCTCGGATTAAGATGCCAAAACTGTTCGATTTCCGCCCCGAGCTGCCACGCGAGGCCAATGGCAAGCTCTACAAACGCGAGCTTCGCGACGAGTACGAAGCCGCCGCAAAGCAGGCGGGGTGAGAATGTCAGCTCAACCCGCACTTTTGCCCGCCGACATTGCTCGCAAGGTCATCGCGCCTGAAAGCTATTCCGAATGGAATGGCTTGCTTGATATCTTTGACACGCTGCGCGAGTCGGCTCCTGTCGCCAAAATTGTCGCGGAGGATGACAGCTTTGAGCCATTCTGGCTGATCACCCGCTATGACGATGTGATGCGGATTTCGAAGGACAACAAAACCTTCCTCAACAATCCCAAACCCGTCGTCTTTTCGACGCGCGAAGTCACCGCTTTTTCGCAGGCCGCGACCGGATCGAATATGCTGGTCGATAGCCTTGTGGTATTCGATGCTCCAATCCACCCGAAATATCGCAAGCTTACCCAAGACTGGTTCATGCCACGCAACCTCACGAAGATTGAGGATGAGATACGCGGGCTGGCTGAGAAGCGGATCGATGCCATGATCGAGGCTGGGTCAAAGGTGGATTTTGTGAAGTTGGTTGCCGCGCCTATGCCGCTCCATGTCATCATGCAAATCCTCGGCATCCCCGAAGAGGATGAGCCCCGCATGCTGATGCTCACGCAGCAAATGTTTGGTGGGCAGGATGCCGATCTGTCGGGCAGTGGCATGGATAAGATGACACCTGAGCAGGTGTTTCAACTGGTAAAGGGAGCGGTCCAGAACTTCGAAGACTACTTCGCGGGGATCGCGGCGGCACGGCGCGCCAATCCGACCGATGATGTCGCCAGTGTGATTGCCAATGCGACCGTCGATGGCGAGCCGCTACCTGACCGCGATATGGCCGGGTACTACATCATCATGG
>CAZOLE010000003.1:0-23689 GCA_964580445.1 uncultured Porphyrobacter sp. | reverse complement strand
GAACAAGGCAGTGACCGCGAACCAGTCCGCCAGCCCGCCGACCATCGCCGCTTCAGCGAAAGCGTTCACATAGCCCCATGCCGGATGCCCGGTGACTGACAGTGCATGGGTGGAGAAGAACAGGACGGCCATCGCCGCGAGCAGCCCGGTCGCGGTCCAGCGCATTCGCCGCGCACGATCTTCGGTCAGCGGTTCTCCGCCGAAATTGTGCGCTGAGGAGCGGGCAGGAGTGGCCATACTTAGCCTAATAGACCCAATTGCGATGCAACGTCACGGGCGCCCTGCCTATTCAGCAGGTTCGGCTCCGGGTGGATGCCGGCTTGCGGGAATCGCAACTTGGCCGGGGAACGGTACATGCGGATCGGGATCGTCGGACGGTCCATCATCAGAAGGCCCGTATGGCTTGGTGTCATCGCCCGGCTTGTAAGTTAGCATGGTCCGACGCATCCACGGTCCAACGCGCCGCTCAAATCCGTCCGCGAGGCTGAAACCAGCAGGGACGATCACCAATGTGAGCAATGTCGACAAGATCAGCCCGCCGATCACCACCACACCCATCGGTGCGCGCCACGCGCCGTCGCCTGAAATAGACAGCGCAGTCGGCACCATGCCAGCGGTCATCGCGACCGTCGTCATAACGATCGGCTGCGCGCGTTTGTGCCCTGCGTCCATAATGGCTTCGTATTTCTCGACGCCAGCATCCATTGCCTCAATCGCGAAGTCGATCAGCAGGATGGAGTTCTTCGAGACGATCCCCAACAACAACAGCACTCCAATCAGCACTGGCATTGATAGCGCCTCACCCACAATCCAGATCAGGAATATTCCGCCCAGCGGCGCCAAAGCGAGCGAGGTCATATTGACCAGCGGGCTCATCAAACGCTTGTAGAGCAGCACCAGCACCGCGAACACCAATAGCACGCCCGCGATGATGGCCGTCTGGAAGCTCGATGCAAGCTCGGCTTCAAATTCTGCTGTGCCCACCGCGTCGCGGATCACGCCCGCGGGCAGATCGTTAAGCGTTGGCAGTTTCTCAATTTCGATATTGGCGTCACCGCGCAGCACGTCTTGCGCAAGGTCAGCGCCAATGAACACCCGACGGTTTTGATTGTAGCGCTGAATGCTAGTCGGGCCTGCCCCAAAGGAAATGTCTGCGATTGAGCCCAAGGGCACCGAACCGCCATTATTCGTGGGCACCGGCAGCCCTTCGATTGTGCCCAAGTCTTCGCGTGCGGAAGCGGGTAGTTTGACACTGATTGGCACTTGGCGATCAGCCAGTGAGAATTTTGCTGAGTTCTGTTCGATCTCGCCCAGCGTTGCGATCCTGATCGTTTGACTCAAGGCTATGGTTGAAACACCAAGGTCCGCGAGCAGTTCTGTGCGCGGGCGGATGATGATTTCTGGTCGGGGAATATCAGCGGTAATTCGCGGTGCCACCACCGCGTCCAGCGCCTTCATCTCTTCGACCACTTTGTTCGCGGTCTCGCTCAACAGTTCAGGATTGGAACCAGCCAGCATAATGGTGAAATCGCGGCCAGAGCCCCCGCCGCCGGGGCCATTGTCAGTTTGGAAGCGGACGCGCGCATCCGGGATTTTTGCCAGTTCCGGCGCTATGTCGCGGGTGAAGACAAACGACTTTCGCTCACGGTCATCTTTCAGCGTGACAAAAATCGTCGCAGCGCCTTGGCGCACTCGCTCCAACGCGATTTCGACTTCATCTTGAGAGTAGAGCAAATCCGTCACTTGTTTGGTGACGCGCTCGGTCGTCTCAATCGTCGTGCCCGGAACCATCTCTATCTCGACCCGGATATTGTCATCATCGACATCAGGGAACACTTGGAAAGGAGTCTGGCCGCCCAGCTGAATCGTGAGCAAAAAGGCTATGTAGCCTAAGCCAAGCATCCATACCCTGTGATCGTGGAAACGCGCTTCGAGATACTGCCAGCCATCTGCATTTCTTCCGCCAAGCAGCCGGAAGAGAAAACGCAACAACATCAAAGTCAGGATCACCAAGACAAAACCCGCCAAGCAAACAGCGGCCAGCTGGAGCACTTGCAATGGCCGCGCCACCAAACTCCAGACGAGCGAGCCTTCTTCTGCGGTGACAAGCCCGGCCAGTTTCTCCGGCAACGCCGCTTGTTCAAAGACCCAAAATGCCCCAAACATCCCGACAGCGGTGGCAACCAACAACAGTAGGAAAACCACCAACAAGCAAAGGATGTACATCCAGCGATAGCGCATTTCCGGCAAGCCAGCGCGCATCGCCAACATTGTGCTGCGATCAAGCGACCAGTCTAGCACACGCAAATAGCGATCCATCCACTTGCCTTCGCCATGCGTTGCGTGGCCGTCTGCGCGCAGGAAATACGCCGCCAGCAACGGCGTAATCATCCGCGCGACCGCAAGGCTCATTAGCACGGCGATCACAACGGTCAGGCCAAAGTTCTTAAAGAACTGTCCTGTAATCCCCGGCATCAAAGCGACGGGGAAGAACACCGCAACGATACAAAATGACGTCGCGACAACTGGCAGACCAATCTCATCAGCGGCGTCAATCGACGCCTGATAGGCGGTCTTGCCCATTCGCATATGGCGCACGATGTTCTCAATTTCGACAATGGCATCATCGACCAGCACCCCCGCGACCAGACCCAATGCCAGCAAGGACATCTGGTTGAGGTTGAAGCCGAGCAAATCCATGAACCAGAATGTCGGGATCGCCGAAAGTGGAATTGCTACCGCCGAGATAAACGTCGCACGCCAATCGCGCAGGAAGAAGAACACCACAATCACCGCCAGAACCGCGCCTTCGACCATCGCTGATATCGAGCTAGTGTATTGGTCTTCGGTGTATTGAACTGTGTTAAAGAGCGGGATGAACTTCACGCTCGGATTTTCCGCTTCGATGTCCGAAATGATGGTTTGCGCTTCTTCGTAAACGGTGAGGTCCGAGGCGCCTTTCGCGCGCGACATGAAGAAGTTGACGACTTCTTTATCACGCACTTTGCTGATCGTTGTCCGCTCGGAAAAACCATCCTTTACGCGAGCAACATCAGCCAGTTTGATGACAGTGCCATTGCCCAAGCGCAGCTGTCGCTGCGAAAGCTCGTAAGCCGTTTCCGTGTTGCCCAGAACCCGGACCGATTGCCGCGTCCCCCCGACCTCTGCCAAACCACCGGCAGCATCAATATTGTCCTGACGCAGCAGTTGGTTGATCTGACTTGCGGTCACACCAAGGCTTTGCATTCGCGGTAGGTCGAGGATCACTTCGATCTCGCGGCTAACGCCACCCCAACGCCCGGCCTCTGCCATCCCTTCAATGCCAAGCAACCGCTTTGAAACCGTATCGTCGATAAACCAGCTGAGCTGTTCAATCGTCATATCGGTGGCTTCGACCGCGTAAATGCCAAGGAAGCCGCCGGCCACCTCGACTTTGTTTACCTGCGGTTCGAGAATACCGTCGGGCAGACTTCCGCGCGCTCTGTCGACCGCGTTTTTGACCTCGGCAACAGCAACGTTGGGGTCAATCGATAGATCAAATTCAACAAAGGTGCCCGAGCTGCCTTCGCGAGCGGTTGAGGATATATTACGCACGCCATTGATGGATCGTACAGCCGATTCAATTTGCTGCGTGATCTGGTTTTCTATTTCGGTTGGCGCGGCGCCCGGCTGAGAAATGTTGATGTTGACACCCGGAAATTCGATATCCGGGTTGTTGACGACATCCATATATCTGAAACTAATTATCCCGGCGAACAGGATCGCAGTGAAAAACACCAGCGGAATCACCGGATTGCGGATTGACCAGGCAGAGATATTCTGGAAGTTCATTGGCTGCTTGCCTGTCCCTGGCTCTTATTCCTCATGTGGACATCACCGACTGCAATGCATTGGATGCGGGCGACGATGTCACGACTCTTGACGCTTCGGGTCAATTGACTCGCCCGGATTTAGGAACCCGCCTGCGCTCAAGACGACCTGTTCATTGCCTGACAGCCCTTCTGTGATGGCGATTCCATCGGGCGTCACACTACCCGTTTTCACATCGCGCCGCTCGGCTTTGTTTTCCTTACTCACGATATAGACGAACGCACCTTTATCGTCGGATAGCACGGCGCTTTCCGGCAAAACGGTGGCAGTGAAACGACCGCTTTGTATGGTCGCGGTCGCAAAGCCGCCCGGGCGCAATTCAGGCGCATAAGAGAGCGCAATCCGCGCCGTGCCTTGGCGCGACTGCTCGTCTATAACGGGCGAAATCTGCCAAACTTGGCCCTCAAATTGCTTTTCGGAACCGGTAGGTGTGACACTAGCCGAAACGCCTTGACCAAGCCCGGCAAGTTGATCCTCGCTCAATTGCGCCAACATTTCCATTTCGCCGCCGCGCGCAATCAAGAATAGCGCAGGCGAACCACCGCCTACGGTTTGACCAGGCTCGACGCTGCGCTCGAGCACAAACCCCGAAGCAGGGGCTACGATGTTAAGCTGCGCGTTGCGGGCTCGGCGCTCGTTCAGCTGAGCCTCCGCAACGCGGACTTGCGCAACTGCGGCATCGCGGGTTGCGGTGAGCCGGTCAACATCGGCTTTGGAGATAAACCCGCGATCCACCAACTTCAGAGCGCGATCAAGGTTCGCCTGCGCCAAACGCGCATCGGCGCGGCGTACTTCGATGGTCGCCGCTTGCGCAGCAGTTTGTTGATTTTGAACAGAACGATCAATCACCACCAGCACTTGGCCCGCACGGACCCAGTCGCCTGCGTCGACGCGCACAGAGACAACTTTGCCACCTTCGCCTACAACGCCAACTGGTATCTCACGACGCGCAGACAACGTTCCGGGCGCTTCGATAGAGCCTTCAATGGTGGTCTTGCCAGGCGCGATGACCGTCACCGCTGGCGCCTGCGATTCCTCATCACCTGCCGCCGTAGGTTCACCGCCTGCGATCACAAAATAGGCGGCGATTGCTAGGAGCAAGCCCAATATAATTATAGCAATGATGGCCAGCTTGCGTCCGCGACCTGCGCGTTGACCTGCAACGCCAGCGTTTACACCACCGACCTCGGCCGCGACATTGTCGGCAGCTTCAGATGTGATGGTGGTTTCAACGTTCATTTTGTACCCTAGACAACAACGATGGTGTATTAGATTGATAACTCACTTCGTGCAAGTGGGTCTTAGGCTTGCACTCACTTAACAGCAATGCGGACTTCGACTGATGACTTGCACCATAGACGAAGGGCAAGCACGCCGGTTCCCACAAATAAAGGTCTATTGACACTTCAACGACAAAGGGCGGCGCGCCTTAGCGATGCACCGCCCCATTGAGTATGCGAGAATTTCGCCTCGAACTAGGGTTCAAGCCTATCCGCGCACATTACCGCGTTGGAAGAAATTGAGGATGCCCAACAGCACGATTGCGCCGATTGTGGCTGTTATCAAATACATGATCCAGCCACTGTCTGTCGTTAGAAATCCGGTTACATTGCCGATGCCGCTACCGATCATACCCCCGATGATACCAACCACAATGTTCCAGAAAATGCCCATCGACGCGTTACGGTTCATCACCATACTCGCCAACCAGCCTGCTATTCCGCCCAAGATAATTGTTGCGATCCAACCCATTTTCTTATTCCTCTTTTTTGGCGCTTAGAGCCGCGCTAAAACTGCGCGACTCCGATCAAGCGCTGCGAAGAGGCTAGCGGAAAATCCCTAAAGGGTGAAATCTGTAGTAAGAATCGCACGCGCCGCGACGCGCCGCTGGATAGAGAATCAGTATTTCAGCTGGCGCTCGTAAAGGTCGCGATAGTGCTGAATGCGAGTGACACGCAGGCCCTGCATTCCAGAACGATCGACCGCGCGCTGCCACGACGCAAACTCTTCAAGCGTTAGGCCATAGCGCTCAAGCACTTCGTCAATGGTCAGCAATCCGCCATTGACCGCGGCAACCACTTCGGCCTTGCGACGTACAACCCAGCGCTTCGTCTTAGGCGAAGGCAGGTCGTCCAGCGTCAAAGCCTCGCCGAGCGGGCCGATTACTTGTGCTGGGCGGATGTCCTGGTTCTCAATCATAATGTGATTCTCGCATCGCCTTTTGCTGCGTCGTCTTGGGATGCAGGCTTATTGCCGTGCGAGCCTTTAGGGGCCTCTAAAACAACAGGGTTAACGGGCTGTTTGTCATTCTCAAGCGACTGAAAATACGTCGCCGCAGCATCGCCAAAGCTTGCTGCACCCGATTGAATTGTGCGCTTTGTGTCCTTTCGCAAGACACGCCGCAGATCATGCGCGGCGTTAAGCCGCGCAGTTAGCTCGCTCCATTCCATCGCACGCAAGGCATCCCCACCACGGCCGGGCACCGGATCGCGGCTCCCGACAAGCAGATCGTCAGGCATTTGGGCCTGCGCGAATCCCTTAGGAATAGAAGTGGCTCTTTCGAACATTCCATTACTTCTAATGGGTGGATGTCAAAATGTGGTAAAACCGCGCTTTACTGTCGGTTAGGAATAGTTCGCATGCGTTAATCAATGCGATTGCTGTCCTTGAAGGGCTGGCGAATACGCGGTGTGCCCCCTATATGGCGCGCTCTTATGACGCTCACTTCTCCCTTAGAAACGGCTCCTGCATTCGGGCTGGACAGCGCTTCCCTGTTCGATTTGCCGCGCGCAGCGTCCGATTGCCGCATTGTTGTAGCGATGAGCGGCGGGGTCGATTCGTCGGTAGTCGCTGCGCTCGCGCATGACACGGGCGCGGAGGTGATCGGCATCACATTGCAACTTTATGATTATGGTGCAGCGACGGGCCGAAAGGGCGCTTGCTGCGCTGGCGATGACATACGTGATGCACGTGCCGTATGCGATCGGCTGGGAATCGCGCATTATGTCTTCGACCATGAAAGCGCCTTTCGCGAGGAGGTGGTTGAGCAATTTGCGGACGAATATCTCGCAGGGCGCACGCCGGTGCCTTGTATCCGTTGTAATATGGGTCCGAAGTTTACCGACCTGTTCCGCATGGCGCGTGAGCTGGGAGCGGATTGTTTGGCCACAGGGCACTATGTCCGGCGAGTCGAACATGAAGGCAGCCCACACCTTTATCGCGCGGTCGATCCTGCACGCGACCAGTCCTATTTCCTTTACGCCACCACGAGCGAGCAGCTCGACTATATCAGATTCCCTTTGGGCGGCTTGCCCAAAACGCAGGTGCGCGAGCTGGCCGAAGCCGCTGGCCTGCGCAACGCAGCTAAGCCCGATAGTCAGGACATCTGCTTCGTTCCCGATGGCAATTACGCCAAGATCGTCACAAAACTGCGCCCTGAGGGCGGTGTGCCCGGCGATATCATCCATGTAGAAACGGGCGATGTGCTTGGCCAGCACAAGGGCATTATCCATTTCACCGTGGGTCAGCGCAAAGGACTGGAGATCGGCGGACAGCCCGAGCCGCTTTATGTGATTGGGGTTGATGCCCAAGCACGTGAAGTGCGCGTCGGACCAAAGCGTCTGCTGGCCGTTGAAAGCGTGGAGTTGATCGAGACGAATTGCATCGGTGACCTGCCCAGCGAAGGGCTAAGCGCGAAAGTGCGCAGTCTTGCCAAGCCAGTGCCGATTACGCTCGATGGGCCATTGGGCGATGGTCAGCCGTCGCAGATCCTGTTCGAGACGCCTGAATTTGGTGTCGCGCCAGGTCAGGCCGCCGTCATCTATGCCGGAGAGCGGATTGTAGGCGGCGGGTGGATTGATGCCACGCACTCGGTTGCGCAAAGCGAAGGCGCGCAATAGAGCATCGCGTTACCAAGCAAGGGGCGGTGCGGCATTTCTATGTATTCTATTGAGGGCAAGCGGATCTATGTCGCCGGGCATCGCGGAATGGTGGGTTCGGCGATTGTGCGCGTGCTCGAAGCGCGCGGCGCAGAGGTTCTGACCGCCCCGCGCGAAGTCGATCTGCGCGAACAGTCTTTGGTCCGTGATTGGTTTGGCCAGAACCGCCCCGATGCAGTGGTTGTCGCCGCCGCGAAAGTTGGAGGCATCTTTGCGAATGACAGCTATCCAGCGGACTTTCTTTACGACAATCTGATGATCGAAGCGAATGTCATCGAAGCAGCCTACCGCAGCGAGACGGAAAAGCTGCTCTTTCTTGGCTCGTCATGCATTTACCCAAAGCTTGCACCGCAACCCATGTCTGAAGACGCGCTGCTGACCGGACCGTTGGAGCCAACCAATGAATGGTATGCGATTGCCAAGATTGCTGGGATCAAGCTGTGCCAAGCATACCGCAAGCAGCACGGCGTCGACTATATCAGCGCGATGCCGACGAACCTTTACGGGCCGGGCGACAATTTCGATCTGGCTTCAAGCCACGTTCTGCCCGCGCTGATCCGAAAAGCGCATGAAGCCAAATTGGCAGGCGATGACAGCATCACCATTTGGGGCACAGGCACGCCTCGCCGCGAATTTCTGCATGTCGATGATTTGGCGCGCGGCTGTGTGTTCCTGCTTGAGAACTATTCAGACCACGAACACGTCAATCTTGGATCAGGCACCGACCTAACTATCAATGAGCTGGCCGAAACGGTCTGCAAAGCCGTCGGCTTTGAAGGCACGATCGAACGCGACAGCTCCAAGCCCGACGGCACTCCGCGCAAACTGATGGATGGGGGAAAGATTGCGGCGATGGGTTGGAAACCAGAAATCGGCCTGAAAGACGGGATCGCCAGCGCTTATAAGTGGTTCCTTGAAAACGCGGCGGGCTAAATTCGCCTAGTCTTCCCACTC
Source organism: uncultured Porphyrobacter sp. (assembly GCA_964580445.1). Taxonomy (GTDB): domain Bacteria; phylum Pseudomonadota; class Alphaproteobacteria; order Sphingomonadales; family Sphingomonadaceae; genus Erythrobacter. The sequence goes on along the minus strand of CAZOLE010000003.1, from coordinate 14,927 downwards.
TTCCAACACGCAGCCATAGCCTTCGCGAAGACTCGCTGTGCTGGACGTCACCAATGGGAAACGCGCGGTGACACTCTTAGAGTCCGCATCATCGACCAAAGTCACCAACTCCATCCCGCCGAGCTTGTCTTTCGCACAATCTTCGAGACTACGGCCCGCGACAAAGCGGCATGAGCAACTCACCCGTGCGGCATAGGCGGTGCCAGCCGAAGCATAGCCTTGGATCGGCTCTCGAAAGACATAAGCGACCACGCCAACAATCACCGCCGCGATCAGCAACAGCCACACAAGCGCTTTCCCTAAACTAAACCTTTTGCCAGACACGCTGCGCGATTTCGCCATTGCCAATTCGTGATCCTTCGGGAATTGAAGTTGTGATGAAACACAGGTTGCATTCTCTTATCGCCATCGTTGCCTTGATGCCAAGCCTTGCTGCGTGCGGTGGCGCTACGGATGGCGCATTGCCCCCATTGAGCGACGAAGCATTGGCTGCGGTCACGGACAATGCTGGCGCGCCCAAGGACCAGCTGGCCCGCTCAGTGGATGAATTGTTCGCCGAAGAAGGTCAGGGTGAGACGCGCGCGGTCCTCGTTATGTCTGGCGGCAAAATTGCAGCGGAGCGCTATGGCGAGGGCTATGATAAGGATACGCGCTTCATCTCTTGGTCAATGGCCAAGACGATCACTGCTGTGCTGATTGGAATGTTGGTCGCTGATGGCAAGCTAAGCTTGGATGACGCGGCGCCCGTTGATTTTTGGCAACGTCCCGGCGAACCGCGAGGCGAGATCACCTTGCGTCACCTGCTGCAGATGCGCTCGGGTCTGCGCCACACCGAATCTGGCGAGGTTCCATACGAATCCTCAGAAGTTCGCATGCTTTTCCTCGATGGCCGCGACGATATGGCCAAATGGGCAGAAGAGCAGCCGCTTGAGGCAGAACCGGGCGAGAAGTTTGAGTATTCTTCAAACACGACAGTCATCCTTGCCGATATTGCCGCGAAGGCGCTCACCGACAGCGCCAAACCGAATGCCCGGCGGCGCGCAGTGGAGGAATATCTGCAAGAGCGCCTGTTTGAACCGTTAGAAATGGCCTCAATTGTCTCGGAATATGATGCGAGCGGGACATTGATAGGCGGTAGCTTGATGCATGCAACCGCACGTGACTACGCCAAATTTGGCGAGTTTTTGCGCCGCAAGGGCCGCGCACGCGATGGAGAGCAATTGGTGCCCCAACGCTGGGTTGAGGCGATGGTGTCCCCCAGTCCAGCCTCGGAGCAATATGGCTTTCAAACGTGGCTAAACCGGCCATTGGGGCAGAAAGGCGCGGAATGGGGCCACCCGCTGTTTCCTGATCGCGCTCCTGCGAGCCTGTTCGCGATGATCGGGCATATGGGGCAATATGTGCTGGTTTCGCCTGAGCAGCATGTGACGATGGTGCGGCTGGGTCACTCGACTTCGGAAGAGCGCAAAGCCATGCTCCAAGAAGCAGCGGACGTGTTTGCGCTTTATCCCAAGAGGTGAATAGGATTGTTTTCTCACGCGCCGATGGCGTTCGGAAATCAAGAAACAATATCCCCTTCCGACACACTTATGCATTGCCCGCCGAGCCAGACGCGACTCCCGTCTAGCCGCAATACCAGATCGCCGCCGCGCTCGCTCGCTTGATGAGCGGAGAAATGCGTGCGTCCCAATTTCGCAGCCCAGAACGGCGCGAGCGCTGCATGGGCAGAACCGGTCACACTGTCTTCGTTCGCTCCGCCGCCGGGCGCGAACACCCGGCTGACAATATCTTTGCGATCACCGGGCGCCGTGCAGATAAACTGGTCATTGCCCAGCTTAGCCAGCCCAACGAAGTCAGGGGCTAGCGCACGAACTGCTGCTTCACTTTCGAACAGGAAGATGTTATAGCGCAAGGCAGACCGATGAGTCTCAGTCGGCAGCGCTCGTAACAGCGAGGCCGCTTGCGGATGGGGTTTTGGTTCTGTGGCGATAGCGGGAAGCGCGATTGTGTAGCCATCGCCCTCGCGTTTGACGTCGAGCAAGCCAGACTGGCGCGTACGAAAGGTCACCTCGCCTTTGCCTTCACGCGTTAACAGCACATGCCCCGCCGCCAATGTCGCATGGCCGCACAAGGTGATTTCTCCCGCCGCGCTGTACCAGCTCAATTCCCAATCTGCCGCGCCACTTTCATCTTTCACAGCAAATGCGCAAGCTGGCAGGGCCAGTTTCTGCGCGATCCGCAGCATTTCGGCATCTGTTGGCCACGCCTCAAGTAGCAACACTCCCGCTGGATTGCCGTCAAAGCCTTGCGCACTGAAAGCATCGACTTGCCAATAGTGAAACGCTTTCTCCATTGCGCGATCCCCTAAGGGTAAAGCAGGGTATCGCTCCAACCCCGCCCATCATCCACGCGCTTGAATAACCGCCGATCATGCAACCTGTTTTCGCGATCCATCCAAAACTCGATCTGCTGGGGCTGAAGCGTAAAGCCTGTCCAATGCGCCGGACGCGGAACTTGGCCAGCCGCCTTATGCTTGGTCCAAATGGATTCCACGCGGTCGAGATAGGTCTGTCGCTCTGGCAAGGCGCGCGATTGGTCGCTCGCCGCAGAGCCCACTTGCGATTTGTAGGCACGCGAGTGGAAATACTCGTCCGCCCGCTCGGGTGAGACCTCAATCAATGCGCCATCAATGCGGATTTGGCGGCGCTGGCTTTTCCAATGGAACAGCAAGGAGGCTTGCATATTGGCGCGAATCTCTGAACCCTTGCGGCTTTGCGCATTGGTGAAGAAGGTAAAGCCCCCGCTATCGCTTTCGGCGCTGCCATGGCCCTTCAACAACACCATGCGGACCGATGGCGCGCCTGTTCGCGTAGAAGTTGCCAAAGCCATGGCGTTGGGATCGTTTGGTTCGCTTTCCTTGGCACGCGCGAACCACTCATCGAACAAGGCGTAAGGATCGGCACCAGCGGGAATCGCGCTTTCCGCTAATTGCGCTCCGTCAAGAGGCTTGGGTCCATTGGTCACGTCGTTGATTCCGTCTGGGTTATTAGTTCAGGTCGCATGGCTTAATTTTGAACCGCACGAAAGGGGTCTGCGCGGATTGCTGCGGCTTAGCAATATACAGGAAATGGCGAGAAGGATGTGTCATTCTCGGTCCAATCGGCACCTTGCGCTTGCGTCACCGCACTGCTGCACTTAGCTAACACGCCATGTCTGACCCGTATCGCACCCTTGGCGTCGCACGCACAGCGTCTGAAAAAGACGTGAAAAGCGCTTACCGCAAGCTCGCCAAAGAGCTGCACCCGGATCGCAACAAAGACAACCCCAATGCGGCTGAGCGCTTTTCTGATGTAACCAAGGCGTATGATCTGCTGTCTGATAAGGACAAACGCGCGCAATTTGATCGCGGTGAAATTGACGCCGAAGGCAACCCACTCAACCCATTTGCCGGTATGGGCGCCGGGATGGGCTCACGCGGCTTCGGCGGCGGCGGGCGGCCTCGCGAACAGGAGTTTGGCGGCTTCAACACAGACGATATGGATCTGGGTGATCTGTTCGAAGGGCTGTTTGGCGGCGGACGAGCAAAGCCTTCGCCGGGTGCGCGGCGCGGATTTGGCGGGCGCGGCGCTCCACCACCTCCTCCGCCCAAGAAAGGTGCGGACATTCAATATCGGGTAAATGTGCCTTTCGTCGATGCAGCCGCTGGTCGCCCCCAAAGGATCACTTTGGCGGATGGCAAAGCGATCAGCCTCAAATTGCCGGGCGGTGTGACCGATGGCACACAAATGCGGTTGCGCGACAAAGGGCATGCAGGGCCTGGCGGCAAGGGTGACGGAATCGTCCTAATCGAGATCGACAAGCACCCGTTTTTCTGGCGCGATGGCGATAATATTCGTGTGGACTTCCCCATCACGCTCAATGAAGCGATCAATGGTGCAAAAATAAAGTGCCCAACAGTCGATGGCCCGGTGATGCTCACAATCAAACCGGGGACCAGCGGTGGCTCAGTGCTGAGGCTAAACAATAAAGGCTGGACCAAAGCCGATGACGCGAAAGCGGGGCGTGGTGATCAGCTGGTCACTCTGGAGATTCAGCTACCCGAAGACTTGACCGCGTTGGAAGAAGCACTCGGCGAATGGTCCGATCCGGGCAACCCACGCGAAAAATTCGGACTTTAGGATCAGCAAGACCGAAGGGCCTTACGCCTCTTTCATAATCGGCGAATCTTTCATCAGCTTCAGGTCTGCCTGAGCCATCTCGCGCGCAAGGTCACGCGGGGACATTTCGTGCGACCAACCAAGCTTTTCATGCGCTTTGGTTGGATCGCCCAGCAACAATTCCACCTCGGTCGGGCGGAAGTAGCGGGGATCAACCTCGATCAGGACATTGCCTGTCTTCGAGCAATAGCCTTTTTCCTCGGCCCCTTCGCCTTTGAATTCGACCGGCAAGCCGACATCCTCAAACACCCAGCTGACAAAATCACGCACCGCCGTGGTGATGCCGGTCGCGAGCACATAGTCATCGGCTTCGTCTTGTTGCATCATCATCCACATGCCCCGCACATATTCAGCCGCATGGCCCCAATCGCGCTTTGCATCGAGATTGCCGAGATAAAGCCGGTCCTGCCGCCCCAAAGCAATGGCGGCCGCCGCACGGCTGATCTTGCGGGTGACGAACGTCTCACCGCGAAGGGGGCTTTCGTGGTTGAATAAGATGCCGTTGGAGGCGTGCATCCCATAGGCCTCACGATAATTGACGGTTATCCAATAAGCGTAGAGCTTCGCTGCGGCATAGGGGCTGCGCGGATAAAACGGCGTGGTTTCCGATTGCGGAACTTCCTGCACCAGACCGTAAAGCTCCGAGGTCGATGCCTGATAGAAGCGCGTCTTGTTCTCTAACCCGAGAATTCGGATCGCTTCGAGCAGGCGCAGCGCGCCCACCGCATCGGCGTTGGCTGTGTACTCGGGCGTTTCAAAGCTCACAGCGACATGGCTTTGCGCGGCCAGGTTGTAGATTTCGTCTGGCTGCACTTCCTGCACGATGCGGATAAGGTTCGTCGCATCTGTCATGTCGCCATAGTGCAAGATCAAACGCGGATCAGGCTCGTGTGGGTCCTGATAAAGGTCTTCGATCCGCCCCGTGTTGAAGGATGATGAGCGGCGCTTCACGCCGTGCACTTCATAGCCTTTGTCCAGCAGCAGCTGTGCAAGATAGGCGCCGTCCTGCCCCGTGATCCCCGTAACCAATGCGCGCTTCATAAAAGCCCTTCACCTTCGCAGTTGCACAACCCGCTCTTCGCATAGCGCAGAGGCACAAAACGACAAGCGCCAGAGCGCTTTGGAATGGGGATGAAGCGCCGTTCAACCCTGCAAAGTATCTGGTATGTGCGGCAAAGTCGCGTTAGGCGCTGGGAAAACAAATGAAGCAGAGGAACACACCATGGGCGATATGCCAACCGGATCAATGCCCGGAATGATGGCGGGCAAACGCGGGCTCATCATGGGTTTGGCAAATGACAAGTCGCTGGCGTGGGGGATTGCAAAGCAGCTTTCTGCTCAAGGTGCTGAGCTCGCCTTCTCTTATCAAGGCGATGCCTTGGCAAAACGGGTCAAGCCGCTAGCGGAGCAACTCGGCAGCGATTTCACTTTTGAGTGCGACGTATCGGACATGGACGCGCTCGACGCGGCATTTGTGGCACTAAAGGAACGCTGGGACACGATTGACTTCGTCGTCCACGCAATCGGTTTTTCTGACAAAGCGGAGCTGCGGGGCAAGTATGTCGATACTAGCCTTGATAACTTCCTGATGACGATGAACATCTCGGTCTATTCGATGGTCGCTGTGACAAAGCGCGCGGCCGAAATGATGCCCGATGGCGGCTCGATCCTAACACTTACCTATTACGGGTCCGAAAAGGTTGTTCCGCATTACAACGTGATGGGGGTCGCAAAGGCGGCGCTTGAGGCGAGCGTCAAATATCTCGCCAATGATCTGGGCCCGCAAGGCATCCGTGTGAATGCTTTGAGCGCAGGGCCGGTAAAGACGCTTGCCGCCAGCGGGATTGGCGATTTCCGATACATCCTCAAATGGAACGAGCTCAACTCGCCGCTACGCCGAAATATCACCATTGATGATGTGGGCGGTTCAGGGCTGTATTTCCTTTCCGACCTATCCTCCGGTGTCACCGGTGAAACGCATCATGTCGATGCCGGCTATCATCTGGTCGGCATGAAACAAGAAGATGCACCCGACATCGCGCTTTCTTAACAGCCTAGCGTTAAGGTTCACAATGCAGAATTAGTTCACGACAATCTCTGTAATTTCACCACGCAAACTTGGCCTGCCTGTGAAAGAACGAGCATCAATCGTGACTTTCACGAAGTCACAAGACTCAGCGGGCAAAGGCACGCTGTAGGCTAGTTTTCCAGACCTAAAGCTCTCGTCGACAAGGGCGCGTTCTTCACCCAAGCAACGCACTTTGATTCGCACGTTTTCCAACTGCGTTGCGGGTTCCACATTATGTGAAAGCGACATCTCGAAGGTGTTGCTTTGCCGTTCGAAGATCCGCTCCATCAAAGTGCCGCCGAAGCCACTTCTAACGAATACCTCAATTGAGTCGCCACCACGGCTAAGTTGCGCACGAAATTCGCGTTTGTCTGCCAACTGCCAATCAGATGGCGGGTAACTAGTCCTGAAAGCATCAGGCCCTTTGGTACGTATCTGCCTCTGTAGAAAGGCGTAATGCACGTGCGCTTCGGAAAACTGTCCGTTTGCGACTAAGCGCTTGACGAGCATCTCATCAAGACCCTCTTGCTCGATCTCCAAATCCCGGCGCAGCAATGCTACGTTGGCAATTGCTTCAGGCTTTGACATCGCCTGTCTAAGAAACCGATCTTGCCAAGATGGAGCGCCAGCAAGGACGCGCTTGAAACTCGCAATGGCGGAGTCCTCAACCAGCGCCGCGTTCAAGGCTGGAAACAACTCACTCGAAGTCTCTGGATGTACGCGCAAGAGAAGGTTGAGTGTCTGAATTGTTCCATCGACGTCTTTGTCGGCGGTGTTCTCTTGTAAAGCTAACGCAAGCAAGGCCGAGGAGCGGCGATTGAGCTGCAGAGCAGGATCCAAAATACGCTTTCGCTTTTCCCGATCGCTGGCAGCCCAAGCGAGTATTGAGTGCGCTCGCGCGTTCAGTGGTTCATTTTTAACCGCTTCGAGCGCAAGGGCCTCAAAGCCCTTCGCAATCACTTCTGGAGACTGTCCTTGGGCAGAGGCTGCACTAAACTGTGCCATAGCCAATCGCCCCTGCGCCTGACCATTTCCCGACCGCAATTGCAGAGCGGCATCAGGAGTTGTTCGTTGTAGCACAATGCTAGCACTATGTAGGCTCGCCAGAACTGCAAGAACGATCGCGAGAAGTGCAAGTAAGAGCCCGCTCAGGATCTTTGCTCTGTGCATGGGTTTCACCCAGCGCTTCGCGGTTGATCACTCGGCGCTGCATCAGCGCCTTTGCCGTAGCCATAGCCATAACCATAGCCATAGCCATAGCCATAACTCGCTTGGCCAAAGTTGGCTTTAGTCACTATTGCCCCCTGGATCTTCGCACCGGCTGCTTTCAAGCGTTCTAGCGCGCTGCCAATACCACGCTTTTTGATCCGATTGGCTTCGATCACGTAGATCACACCATCGACAGACCCTGACAATTCAAGCGCGTCGGCAAGAGCCAGAACTGGTGCGCTATCGATAATGATCTGGTCATAGTTCTCGCGCGCTTCGATCAAAACTTGTGTCAGCCGATCACCGGTTAGAAGCTCCACTGGGTTAGGTGGCGTGGGGCCTGAATGGATGAAGTCAAAGTTCATATTGTCTGGACGATCAGCGTTCTTGGTGAGTCCCTCCGCCTGGCCAGACAATAGACCCGATAACCCCGCTTTTGATCGCGGGGTAAAGCCTAACGTCATGGGCATACACGATGCGCGCAAATCAGCGTCGATAAGCAAAGTCTTTTTCCCAAGCCGGGCGAAACTCTCAGCGAGAGAAATAGCCGATATCGACTTCCCTTCGTTCGGCACCGAAGATGTCAGCATCAATATCTGTGGCGAACCGTCGGGCGTAAGAAAATTCAAGTTTGATCTTAGGGATACGAAGGCTTCAGAGAACTCAGAAGATCGTTCGATTACCTGTTCCACAAGGTCGTCGGCCTCCACTTTCGGAATAACTCCAAGCAATGACAGGCCAAGCTCCCTGCTTACGTCGGCGGGGTCTTTTACAGATTGGCTCAGCATGACCCTCAGATAGACTGTGATGGCGCAAACAATGACAGACAGCGCAAGCGCAATCGCCAAGTTCTGAAGCCATGAAGGTGCATAAGCAAATCTCGGTAGATCCGCATCATCAATGAGTTTGATGTTATTCTGGCCCGCACCAGATGCTTCTAGTTCTTTGGAGCGCTGGAGAAGCCCATCATAGAGCTCGCGATTTGTATCGACTTCTCGCTTCAATATTCCGTAGCGTATGCCCTGATTTTGCTGTTCGAGAAATCCCGACTTAGCCCGGCGCAATTGCGCACGAAGGGCAGCCTCTTCGGATCTCGCGGCCTGCAGTTGTGCGCGTGCCTCGCGCAAGTTGCCGCCCGACCTCTCACTCCTGCGTGTTGCCACCGTAGAATTCAAAGCAGCCACTCGCGCTTCGACCTCGCGAAGAGGTGGATATTCCGGACCGAAATTTGCTTTGAGCTCGGCCAATTCAGCTTGCGCTTCAGCCAAACGGTCGTTGAGTGAATCGGAAACGGTGGTGTTAGAACCAACCCCAGACCGCAGCGCCGCCTCAGCCGAGATTCGTGACGACACTGCCTTTGCAAGTGCTTCGTTGAATGCCGTCAATTCCGTTGCAGAAAGCGTTTGGCTGGCACTGTCACCGCCGCCGCCCTCGCCATCCGATCGCAAGATCAGGATCTCATTGGCGCTCGCATATTTGACTAGGTCGGTTTCCGATTCAGCCAATTGCTGGCGTAGTTCTTCGATTTGATTTTGCAGAAATTTGCGGGCTTCAATATTGTCGCCAAACCGCTTCTCATAGTTCGCGGCGATAAACTCTTGGGCCCAAAGCGTGCTTATTGACTGTGACACGTTGGCAGAAGGGCTAGAGAACCCGATGTCAATCAAGCTCGATTGATCCAAAGGATCGATGGACAGATTATCCAATAGGATGTCACCCACCATCTGCGTATCAAGTTCACCACTCTCGAGCAAATCGAAAGCTTCTAAGAATTCTTCGTCGCGAGTCAGGTTTCCTGCTTCGATCACCCGCTCCGCCATAAAGCGACTTTCCAGCAGTTCGTATTGGGTGTTCAGGAACTGCAATTCTGAAATGTTGTTCTCTGCTTCAATCGGGTCAATGTCGGTGATGTTGGCGGTGACCTGAGAAACTTCGATCCTGGATTCCGCCCGATAGAGCTCTGTCGTAAGCAACGAAATAACAAGTCCAAGCAATAATCCGGCGGCAAGAACTGCTCCGAGCCAGTACTTTTGCTGGAGCGCCTCATTCCAATATCTTTCGAGATCAAGCGCGAGGCCGTCTGCGTAGTCCCCATATTCGTTAGAGGACGAAGCGTAAGACAGGTCTTTTGTCCCTGGTTGGGCAACTAATTCTTGCTTTGACATTTCCTGGTCCTAGCGCCCAATTCGATCGATCAAGATAACAGCAGTGCTGAGAACAGGGACTAACTGCAATATCCTCTCAAAACGCCGCTCCCCAGGTGAATCGCCGACCATCACCACATCTTGCGCAAAGACTTTTGGGTCGGGGTAGTTGCCCTGTTGAATGGCGCTCAGATCATAGACGCCAATATATCTCTGACCTTCAACGTTCCGAAATATCGCAACCCGTTCGCGATCTGCAAATTCGTCTAAACCACCTGCGGCGTTTATCGCCCGCATCAAAGTTGTACTTGCACTCGCTGGGTAGTTGCCCGGTCGATCCACTTCTCCGCCAACGGAAAACGTCACTTCCGACAATTCATCGGGAATCACGATGACCTGAGGGTTCAAGACATATCGGCCACGCAGCCGATCGGCGATAACCCTCGATGCGGCGTTTGGAGACAAACCGGCAAGGTTTACATTTCCGACGAGGGGATAGTCGATACTACCAGCGCCATCGGTGATGAACTTGCTGCTTAGCAAATCAGAGCCCACGACGGTGATATCGAGAATCTCTTGCCCACCAATCTTGTATAGAGCAGCATCCGCCGGTTGCGGCAGCTGCTCTAGATCGGTCAACTCAACCCCCGACGACTCGCCGAAAGTGCGCGGGGTAGCACAAGACGCAAGAGATGCCGCAAAGATCAAAGTAAGAATGGTCGGAAAAGCAATTCGCATACAATGATTTATCCTGCAAAAATCGTTACCAGACTCCACCCGTAAGTCTATCGAGCTTGGCCACGCCCATTCGCCGGCACAAACTTTCGCAGCCCTTCTGTTCGGACGTTTGGTTGAGTTTCTAACGTTAGAGCGCAAAAAAGCCAAACCAAGGAAACTTGAAAGATCCCTGTGCGCAACGGGTAATCTACAGCTGAAGCAGCGGCTATAATAGAGAGCACAAACAACCAGAACACAACCGCCTCGGATGTAAACCCTTTCAACCGAACCAGCTTTAGTATCCGTTTTGCCACATAGATCGCCAGTGCTATGAACAATAGTACGGCCGGTAGGCCACCTTCAATTACGAATTGGAACCAATCGTTGTGCGCCTGATTTACATAGACAGGGCGTGCCATCTCGACCGGCTCGAACTGAAAATAGACGAACGCAAAACTGCCCATGCCCGTGCCAAAGAGCCAATGAGTCGCCGCCATATCTGAAAGAGGGGCAATCAACTGCCAGCGCAGATCTGAAAGTGGATCCTGATTTATTCCACTCTCGATGCCCGGAATTCGTTCCAATGTGACAAACGCCGCGAACAAACCAACGAATACCAAGGCCAAGCTCGAGAAGCCCACTGAACGCAGCGACAATCGCCCCAGAAAACCAGAGCTTTTTGCCTTTTTCTGACGGTTGGCTTCCGACCTTGGCGCGGTGGGTTTTCTCGCGGCCGAGAACCAAAACATGAGCAACACGCCCAACGCAGCTAAAATCCCCAAAGCTACCCCCGCACGCGATCCGTTCATCAATATTGCGAGAAACACAGCCGGCAAAGCGAAGCCATAACCAGCAACGACAATGGGCCGCGAACGCATCTTAATCGCAGATATAAGCAGCTTTGCGACGACGAGCAGGGTCAGCGCGAGAAACACGCCCATATGGTTTTCGTTGGCAAAAAGTCCGGTGGCTGCTCCGCGATTGCTAACCCGATAAAATTGCAATGCATCTGCTCCGCCGCTTGCGATCTGGAGAAAAGCGAAGACAAGATTTAACAATCCCAAAAGCGCTACCAGACCCAAAAGCACCTTGACCTCAAGTCGCAAAACGACTGCAAAAAGTAGAGCTGCCGCAGGAACCGCCAATGAAGCGAAGGCCGACCATCCTGTTGTGGGACTTAACGATATCGGGCGCCATGGCGACTGCCCAAGCAACTCTTTGTCGAGCGCAATGATCGCTTCTCGCCCTGGCAAGCCATGCCAAAGACCGGGAGGCAATGGAACTAGCTGAACGAATGTCCAAAGGATGAAGCCAAACAGCAAAATGGCGAATGTTAGGTGTTCCCGCAAAGAACCCCGAGAAACGAATGCCAAGGCAAAAAATACACACAAGATGGCCACAGGGCGCATAGCTATGACCTGCATCAGATCGTGCCTAGAGCTGCCGCCAAGCAATACAATAGAAGCAAAGAAGATTGCAGCCACAATCCACAACGAGCGTGTGGCGATCCCTTTAGTTATCACTGCTGGATCCTACACACGTAACTTTCTCAAAACTCACGAATAGTGTGGGCGGCTTTCGCGCCTCCCCGATGATGCAGCGGTAGTTGGGTCAATGTAGCATAGCAAGCAGTTTCGATCTCGTTTGAGCGAGCATGGCCGCGTGATAACCATTCAACTTGTAAAAACTTGGAACGCGATCCAATGGTGCGACTTGTGCGGAGCAATCCATGGTTAGTTCCAATGCCAGCGAAGAAGTAGGCGATACAGGCCTATGACAAGCAGAGTCAGACTTGCCGCAACAATGTCTGCGATCCAATCCTGCATACTCGCGACGCGCCCAAGACCGGCAACTTCTTGAGCGATTTCGATGAAGGCTCCAAACAGCCCCAATCCGATCAAGAGCACCGGCCACGAAGCGCGCGGATAAGCGGTGGCTGCAAGCAGCGCTAGCGCCGCAAATGCTAACATATGCAGCATCTTATCATCGGAAATAGGCAGATCTGGCGGCTGCGGTAGGCTTGCCATTACAAATGCAAGCAAGACCATAGTCCAAAACAAAATTTGTGCGAAACCTTTGACCATAATTGCAGCTGTGCTTTCGGTAATGTTCGCGAGGCGCGATTGGGGGAATCTGTTGGAGAAAACCGACGGTTTCAAAGCTGGGTGGACCATCCCGCCATGCGGCATTCTTATCTCCGTAGACAAACTGTGTCCCGAAAACCGCTTGTTAACAAAACCTAGGGGCTATTCCCAACATGGTTTTGCGCCTACGCGCATTTTATCGGACTTGAATATCGAAAAATGTGGATTGAGAATAATGTCTCCAGATGCCGCAAAACTGGCAGAAAAATTGAAGAACCGCGATGCCGTAATTGGGATCGTTGGCATGGGGTATGTGGGTCAGCCTCTCGCGCTGCGCTATACGGAAGTTGGTTATAAGACCATCGGGTTTGATATTGATCAGACGAAAGTGGACGCTCTTAACGCAGGCCACTCAGAGATTGAACATATCAGTGATGCTGGCATTGCTAATGCAAACGCCAATGGCATGGAGTGCACCACAGACTTTAGCTGCGCAGGTAAAGTGGACGCACTAATCTTATGCGTCCCCACCCCACTCAACAAATACCGCGAGCCGGACCTGAGCTATGTTGTGAACACAGTAGAACAGCTCACTCCCTATTTGAGAGAGGGGCATGTACTATCGCTTGAGAGCACAACCTATCCAGGCACAACCGAAGAGGAGCTGTTGCCGCGCGTGACATCTAATGGCTTGGCGGTCGGCGAAGAGATTTTCCTCGTCTATTCACCTGAACGCGAAGATCCAGGCAACGTGAACTTTTCGACAAACACAATTCCCAAAGTGGTTGGCGGGCAACACCAGCCTGTCTTGCGGTAGGTCAAGCGCTCTATGAACAGGTAATTGACACTGTTGTGCCAGTTTCTTCGACCAAGGCAGCAGAGATGACCAAGCTGTTGGAGAACATTCATCGCGCGGTGAACATTGGCCTCGCGAACGAAATGAAGATCGTTGCGGACAAGATGGGCATCGACATCTTTGAAGTTATCGATGCAGCAGCGACCAAACCATTCGGATTTACTCCATACTATCCAGGGCCGGGACTTGGCGGTCACTGTATTCCAATTGACCCGTTTTATCTCACTTGGAAGGCTCGCGAATACGGGCTTCACACCCGCTTCATCGAACTGTCGGGGGAGATCAATCAGGCCATGCCGGAATATGTGGTCGGCAAAGTGACTGCTGCACTCAACGATCGCGAAAAATCGGTCCGGGGCAGCAAGATCCTCGTCTTGGGCATCGCCTACAAGAAGAATGTCGACGACATGCGGGAAAGCCCTTCTGTTGAAGTCATGGAAAAGCTGCGCGACGCTGGGGCTGAGATTGCCTATTCAGATCCACATGTTGCAGAATTCCCGAAAATGCGTCGGCACAATTTTGACCTTACATCGGTCACCCTGACGCCGCAAAGCTTAGCGGAATACGATGCTGTGGTTCTTACAACTGACCACTCAAGGTTTGATTACGATATGGTTCGCGAATATGCGCAGCTCATTATTGATACGCGCGGGGTTTATCGCTCTGCAAATGAGAATATTGTAAAGGCCTAAAACGATGAAGAAATTTGCCCTTGTTGGCGCTGCTGGCTACATCGCACCGCGGCACATGAAGGCTATACGCGACACCGGCAACGAACTGGTCGCCGCAATGGATTTAAGCGATTCTGTTGGCGTGATCGACAGTCATTTCCCCGACGCTCAATTCTTCACAGATTTTGAGTTGTTCGACGCCTATATCAACGCAGAAAAGCGGGCAGGTCGGGGCCTAGACTTTATCTCGATTGCCTCACCAAACTTCTTGCATTCCGCTCACATGCAATGGGCGCTTCGCTCAGGTTCCGACGCAATCTGTGAGAAACCTCTAGTACTCCTCCCGGAACAAATCGACGAACTTAAAGCGGTTGAGGCCGAGACAGGCCGCACGATTCACACAATCCTGCAATTGCGCCTGCATCCAGCCATTTTGGCCTTGCGGGATCGGGTTGCCAAGGGTGCGGCCGACAAGAAAGTGGATGTTGACCTCACCTACGTCACTTCTCGCGGGAACTGGTACCTAAAGAGCTGGAAGGGAGCGAATGATCGCTCAGGCGGCATTGCCACTAACATTGGTGTGCACTTTTTTGACATGCTCCATTTTGTTTATGGCGCGCTTCAAGAGAGCATTGTGCACCTTAATACGCCGACCAAAGCCGCCGGGTATCTAGAATATGAACGCGCCCGCGTGCGCTGGTTCTTGTCGCTGGATGTGAACGACGTTCCAGAGGCAGAACGCACTCAGGGCAAGCGGACATATCGCTCTGTGGTGGCTGACGGCGAAACTTTAGAATTTTCGGACGGCTTCACAGAGCTTCATACAAAAATTTACGAAGACGTGCTTGCTGGCGGCGGCTTCGGCGTCGAAGAAAATCGTGTTGCGATTGAGACCGTTTCGGAGATTCGCAACGCAGCGATCAGTCCGATTGGTGACTTGGCGCACTATCTAGTAAGACCG
>CAZOLE010000002.1:0-32327 GCA_964580445.1 uncultured Porphyrobacter sp. | reverse complement strand
GCTTTCAACCACCCGCCCTGTCTGCATCCGTAGGCCTTGGCGAACGAGGTGATGATGCACTGCTGCTGTGGCCAGCAGAGCGGGCATTGGTACGCGGCCTTCATTTTGTCCGCGGTCTGAAAGCACAAGGATGTTGTGGTCCTGCAAAACCGCTTCGGTTGCGGCCCAGCACATCTCTTTAAGTGCGAGCTCAATGCCTTCAACGCCGGTCTCTGCATCCCATGTTATGTCGATGGTCGCACAGCGGAACGCCCCGTCAAGCGTCGTTTCAACCGAGCGAATTTTGGCCAA
The DNA here is from genome assembly GCA_964580445.1 of uncultured Porphyrobacter sp. Classification (GTDB taxonomy): domain Bacteria; phylum Pseudomonadota; class Alphaproteobacteria; order Sphingomonadales; family Sphingomonadaceae; genus Erythrobacter. Next base: position 32,036 of record CAZOLE010000002.1, on the reverse strand, counting down.
ATCTTCATTGGTCAGGATCGGCTGCTGCACCTCAAGCCGCTTATGCGTGCCAGCTTCATGGCCCAAGAGGTTGGGGCGCGGGCCGATCATCGACAGCAGGCTCATAACGAGCTCTTCGCGGATCGGGTCAATCGGCGGGTTGGTGACTTGCGCAAAGTTCTGCTTGAAATAATCGTAGAGCAGACGCGCCTTGTCCGACAAAACCGCAATCGGCGTGTCGGTGCCCATCGAACCGATGGGATCATCACCTTTGACCGCCATCGGCTCCAAGAAACGCGAAATGTCTTCCTGCGTGTAGCCAAACGCTTGTTGGGTTTGCAGCAAGGTCGGGGTTTCGAGATTTTCTTCCTGCGGCAATTCCGCAAATTCGGGATCGACCGCGTCGATATCCTCGAGTTTAAACTGCGCTTTGTCCAACCATTCAGCGTAAGGCGCTGCCGTCGCCAAATCGGCCTTCAGTTCTTCGTCTTCGATAATCCGGCCTTGCTCCAGATCAATCAGCAGCATCTTGCCCGGCTGCAACCGCCATTTGCGGGTGATGTCTTCCTCGGCGAAGGGCAGAACTCCACTTTCGGAGGCGAGGCATACCAAATCGTCTTTTGTCACGCAGAAGCGCGCAGGGCGCAGACCGTTGCGGTCCAGCGTCGCGCCAATTTGACGGCCATCGGTAAAGCACACCGCTGCCGGGCCATCCCAAGGCTCCATCAAGGCGGCGTGATATTCGTAAAAAGCGCGGCGCTCTGGGTCCATCTGCGCATTGCCTGCCCACGCTTCGGGGATCAGCATCATCATCGCATGAGCTAGGCTGTATCCGCCTGCCAGAAGCAATTCGAGCGCATTGTCGAGACAGGCCGTGTCCGATTGGCCGTGCGGGATAATTGGCCACATTTTGTCGAGGTCAACGCCAAGAAGGTCGCTTTCCATCGTGCGGCGCCGCGCATTCATCCAGTTCACATTGCCGCGATTGGTGTTGATCTCTCCGTTGTGAGCGATCAAGCGGAATGGGTGAGCAAGCCGCCAGCTAGGGAATGTGTTGGTGGAGAAACGCTGATGCACAAGGCCCAACGCAGATACGCAATCTGGGTCGCGTAGATCGTCATAGAACGAGCCAACCTGCGTTGCGAGCAAAAGGCCTTTATAGACGATTGTGCGCGAGGAAAGGCTTGGCAAATATGTATCTGTCAGACCTGTGAGGCCATGCTTTTCTTCAAGTTGCTCCAGCGGGTTTTGCACTTGCTTGCGGATTACCAGCAGCTTGCGCTCAAACGCGTCCTGGTCCGCGCAGCCTTCGCCGCGCGCAATCATAGCCATTTTAATGACAGGCATGGACGCTTTCACAGCATCACCAAGCCCTTCCATCGTGACTGGCACATCGCGCCAGCCAACAAAGCGCTGCCCCTCTTTTTCGGTGAATCGCTCAAAGCGCTCTGAAACAAAGTCGCGCGCCGCATCGTCCTGCGGCAAGAAGCACATTGCGACCCCATAATCGCCAGCTTGCGGCAAATCATGGCCATTCTCATCGGCCCAGCGGCGGATCAGCGGGTCCGGGATCTGCATCAAAAGACCCGCACCATCGCCTAGGAGGGGGTCCGCACCAACAGCCCCGCGGTGATCGAGTTTTTCAAGTATTTCAAGCGATTGTTCGACAATCGTATGACTCTTTTCGCCTTTGATATGCGCAACCATGCCCACACCGCAGGCGTCGTGTTCATTAGCGGGGTCATAGAGACCCTGGGAAGTGGGGTATCCCATAGCAAATCCGTCCTGTCAGATGCCATTGGCCGCGGCCCGCTGTGCTCGGTGGCAAGGGAACGCCCATTGGCAGGATGTCGCACGGGCGGCACGCATGGTTGGGCACCCGCACAGTTCGAGCCCCTATTGCCGATGGAATCGTGATTTTGCAACCATGAAACGCGAAGGATTATTTCACGATCTGATGACGGAACTATGTTTGGATTGCGTCACGCGCAAGAAAACCGCGAGAAACCTTGCATCAAATGCGAGCTACTCTCTTGGATTCGCTAAATGCTCTTAGGCGGCGCCGCGCAATTTTTGCAATTTGGTCATTGCATCGCGAATTTCGGGTTTGGCCTTGGCATCGGCTTCACTTGCAGCCGTTTCGGCAGCAATTTCTGCGTCGAGATTTGCGCGTAGGCCGTCTTGGGTGAACATCGCGAGCGTTTTCAACGCTTCGGCCAAAGCAATCTCGCGGCCATTTGTTGCCCCTGCCGCTGCGCGCGCATGGGCAGCCTCCTGATGGTCGTGCAAAGCGGCAGCAAAACGCTCAACTAGCTGAACAAGACTAAGTTCGTGCGGAGGGACTTGGCGCAAGCGTTCGACCGCAGAACCGGTTGGGCGCAGTGGAGGAGGGGTGCTTGCCGCGATTGGCTCGACGGGGGCGGTTTGTGCGCTTTCGCCAGCATTCGCTTCTGCGTTCATGCGCAGCTCTTCCGCTTCAGCCGATTCTACCTTCTCGGTTTGGCGAGCCAAATGGCTTTTCATCGCACGCACAAGCTCAACTTGTTTGACTTCGCTGGGCTCGTCTTGTTTTGCGCGCCGCGAGAAGGGAAAGCCGAGTTTTGCACGCGGGCTAGACTTCGTAACAAGAGGTGATTCTAGGTCTTCGCCGAATTCTTCCCCAAGAGTGATGCGCTCTTGTGATTCGCCTTCTGCGTCTAAATTCTCATTCTCAGAGTGTTGGTCTGCAGTGACGGATTCGACGTCTTCGTCCTCTGCGAAGTCTTCAATTCCAAGCTCCAAGATGTCGCCATCGTCGAGTGCGTCCTCGTCCACGGCACCATCTTCAAAGCTGTCATCACCAGCGTCGTTCTCGAACTCAACGACATCTTCAGAGTCGTCGTCAGCCAAGGCGTCCACTTCGTCGATAGGTGCATCGAGACTGTCACTGCCAAGATCTTCAGCAGGATCAATGGCATCCACTTCGCCAGTTGTTTCTGTGTCTTCAGCGTCGAATTGTTCGAATCGCGATGCCTGCCATCTTTGCGCAACCAATCGAGATACTGCCATGCCGAGCAAACCAGCCAATACGGCAAGGATTACGCGGGCAAACCCACCCAAAGAGCCAAGGCCAAGAGTGCTGGCAACGGATTGAATCGTGGAGCTTGGAAGCACGAAAATCGCCAAGCCGCACAGGGCTGCGCCCCATACCGCAATAGCGGGCACGAAGTAAGGATGCGCCGTGATCGGCTGCTTACGTTTATAACGCCGCTTAAACTCGCGACCCTCGGACCTTGCGAAAAGCATTTCGCGCTTGCTCCTAACCCTGTGTTTCCAGCTTCTGCTGGCGCTTTGAAGGCTTGCGCCCTCCATCGCGATTAAGGTTTGCTAGCAAGAGATGGTAAACGTCTTGATAACGTCCGGCATTGGATTGCCAGTCATGGTCCGCTTGCACATGGGCAACGCCGCGGTCGCGCAGAGCGTCCCAATCCTCGCGCATACTGAGAACGTCGTGCAAAGTGGCAGCGCAAGCCGCCGGATCATCGGGTGTGAACAGATAGCCAGTTTCACAATGCGTAATCAGCTCGCGGTGACCCCCGACATTGGATGCCGCGACAATGCGGCGCTGCGCCATCGCTTCTAGCGGTTTGAGCGGGGTCACAAGATTGGTGAGACGTGACGCCTTGCGCGGATAAGCGAGCACGTCAATCAACGAGTAATAACGTTCGACTTGGTCGTGCGGAACACGGCCTGTGAAAATCACCGCATCGGGTTGAGGGAGCGCAGCGGCGGCGGCACGCCATTCGGCATCGCGTTCGCCGGCACCAACAAGTAACAGCCGCGCTTTGGGTTGCTTTTCGCGCAAGATCGGCATCGCTGCGATAAGATCATCGACGCCCTCATAGTCGTAAAAGCTGCCAATGTATCCGATCACCGGTGCATCCGGCGCAAGGCCCAACTCGCCCGCCAAGGCTTCATCACGCGGCGGTGGATCGCCGAACAGTGACAGGTCCACACCGTTGGGCATCACTCCGATTTTGCCCGGCTTGATTCCGCGCGCGATCAAATCATCACGCAGCCCCTGACAGATGGTGAACACAGCATCTGCCCGACGAACAATCTGTGTCTCCAGCGCGCGGGTCATGCGGTATTTCATTGAGCCTTTGGTGCCTGTGCGGTTGCCCACTGCGGCATCTTCCCAGAACGCGCGGATCTCATAGACGAACGGAATGCCAAGCGAACGTGCCGCACGCCAAGCTCCGCCGCCGCACAAAGCGGGGGAATGCGCGTGAATTATGTCTGGGCGCCATTCATTCGCGAGATTGCGTATTGAGGTTGCCAGCGCTGCGATCTCGCGTGTTTCGCTGATCAAGGTTGGTCCGCTCACCTCGCCTGGAGTTCGGTGAAAGGTTAACCCATCGACCGTTTCAACTTCTGGCAAATCGTCACCAATGGTGTTCGCCTGATGCCGTAGCCCCGTAATCCCGCGAACCTCGAGGCCATGTGCTTGCTGTGCCTTCAGGATTGCACGCGTGCGGAACGTGTATCCGCTGTGCAGAGGCAGCGAGTGGTCAAGAACGTGGAGAATGCGAGTCATCCCTCACCCCTTGCTTGAGGCTTTTCAACGACGCAATAAATCCAGCCCTGCAGTGGCTGAGTGATCGAGAATTTCTCGATTAATTTTTGATAGATGCTGCCAGCCCAAAACAGCACACGATTGAACATGAAATAGCTGGGATATTGGCCAATATAGCGCCCGGTCTCGATCCGTAGGCCTGCGCCGGCGACTTGCTTGTGCAGCAGGCCCAAAGAATTGCAGGCATAAACGGTTGGGAAGACGTCTTCTTCGGCGCGGCCTTCAACTGCACTGACGATTTTGCCGTGGAAGCGGTTTGGAACGATCCGCGCGATGATCGACCCGTAGTCATACACGCTGGGCGTTACAAAGATGTAGACGCCGCCCGGCTTCAACACGCGGGCAAGCTCTGCAAAAGCTTCGTCCGGGTTGTCGATATGCTCCATCACTGCGCGCGAATAGGCAATGTCGATCGAATTGTCGGGAATGTCTGCCATCGCCCCGACATTGTTGTTAAACAGATGCATATCGGGATCGCTATAGGTGAAGTCGATCACATCAATGCCGTAAAGCTTCTTTGCTCGCCCGATCAGCTTGCGCAGATTTGGGGCAGTGCGTCCGCAGCCGATGTCTAGCACCACACTGTCTGAGCGAACGCGCGCACCGACAGAGGCTTCCAGGATCTGATTCGGGTGCTCCTCGCTAGGAAACCACGCGCGGCGCTGTTCTTCGACAGGTGTCCAGAAACCGATCATGCCACTCATCAATCGCGCGCCTCATTAGCAGTGGAACGCGATCAAACCGGTTGCGCGCACATCCACAATTTCGTGCTTAGTAAGGTGTTAAACCAAAATCGTTACCAGTCCCTTTGCGCCTCCTTTCAATGGCGTTCGAACCGAGGATTATTGTGGTCAACATCCTAACAATTGCGCTGACTCATGCGATCATGCTGCTTGCGGCATGGCGCATCATGCTGCGCGATGATCTGGAGCGTGACCCAGAAATACAACTAAACCCGGTAGAAGATTTGCCTCAGAAACCAGCCCGCAAAGGCCGATCGCGTGTGAGGCCACGCACGTGACAGAGATTTTTCTGCTCGCCTTCTTTGCGGCAATATTGGTGCTCGGACTGCGCCGCCCGTTCCTGTGGGTGTTGCTTTATTTGTATGTGGACATCGTCTCACCCAACAAAGTGGGAACACAGATACTCACCCATATTCCGATGTCGCTGATCGCTTTCGGTGCTGTTTTTGCAGGGTGGATTTTGTTCGACACAACCAAGAAGCAGGCGCGCTTTGGCCTTCGCCAAGGCTTGATGATCGCGCTTCTGGGCTATTGCCTGATGACGACAATCACCGCCGATTTCGCTGATACGGCTTGGGAAAAATGGGCTTGGGTTTGGAAGACGCTGATCTTTGCGGCGTTCCTGCCGATGACGATCACAACTCGGGTCAGGCTGGAAAGCGCAGTACTGTTCTACATTCTCGCGCTCGGAACGATTGTGATCAATGGCGGCGTCAAAACCGTCTTTGGCGGCGGGGGCTATGGCACGCTGCGTTTGCTCGTTGACAACAATTCCGGCCTCTATGAAAGCTCGACCATCGCCTGTGCTGCGATCACAGCGATCCCGCTGATGTGGTGGCTGGCGAGCTATGGAACGGTCTTCCCGCGCAATTGGCAGACCAAAGCCTTCGCGATTGGCTATACCTTTGCGGCGGCTCTCATTCCCATTGGGACCAGCGCGCGCACCGGGCTTGTTTGCCTCGCAGTCTTTGCTGGATTGTTGATTTTGCAGATGAAGAATCGCCTGGCCTATGGCTTCCTCTTGGGAACCGCATTTGTGATTTCGGTGCCCTTCCTACCCGCTTCTTTCACCGAACGGATGGAGACTATCGTCAACTTCCAATCTGACGAATCTGCATCAAGCCGGGTCGCGGTTTGGAAGTGGACCGTCGATTACGCCATCGATAACCCCAAGGGGGGCGGTTTTACCGCCTATCGTAGCAACAGCTTCTCATACAAGACGCGCACCGTGAACGAAGGCAGCTCATCGGAAGTTATAACTGAGCAGGAGGTTGTCGACGAAGCGCGCGCCTATCACTCAAGCTATTTTGAGATGCTGGGTGAGCAAGGTTGGATTGGGCTGGGCCTGTTTTTGGCGCTTCACATTTTGGGTCTTTCGCAGATGCAGAAAGTCAAACGCAGATGGAAAGGCAAAGATGCCGAGCATGAATGCTGGGTTTCTCCGCTTGCGCTGGCTTTGCAGCAAGCCCACCTCATCTACCTCGTGGGCGCGATGTTCGTTGGTATTGCGTTCCAGCCGTTCATCATGATTGTCATGGGTCTGCAAATTGCCTTGTGGGGTTACACAAAGCGGCTGGACAGTAAGGCCAAGGAAGGCGACCGTATCACGCGGCGTCCGGCACGCGTCCCCGCTCCCGCAATGCCGTAACGGCACAATTCCAAGCGTTGCATCGCCTCATCTGCGGTGCCATGTATCCACCAGAAAAACAGCGCGGACCACGCGGGGATTCTCTCGCACCGCTTAGATTTGAGGAGGATACCTGATGCCTACAGCTCAAGAAATCGCCGAGAAAGTCGGCGAAAACATCGGCACCAGCGAATGGGTCGAGATGACACAGGAAAAGATCAACATGTTCGCCGATGCGACAGGCGATCACCAATTCATTCACGTCAATGAAGAAGCCGCAAAAATGACGCCCTTTGGCGGCACTATCGCGCACGGCTTTATGACGCTTTCCATGATCCCTGCCCTTACCATGAAAAGCGATGTACCGCGCCTCGATGGGATCAAAATGGCGGTCAATTACGGCGGCAACAAAACCCGCTTCATCGCGCCGGTGAAATCAGGCAAGCGTATTCGCGGTCATTGGAAGCTTACCGAAATGCTCGAAAAGCGGCCCGGTCAGTGGCAGCAAACTTGCGAGATCACGATTGAGATCGAAGGCGAGGATAAACCCGCTCTGATTTGTGAGTGGATGACGCTCTACTTTCTCTGATCGGTTCTGAGCTTTCCGCTCGGGAAAGCGGCGCTCCCCAAAACGAGAGCATTGGACCTAATTACCCCTTCTGAAAGGACACCCCCAACCATGTCACGTGAAGCAGTCATCGTTTCCACCGCGCGCACGCCGATTGGCCGCGCTTACAAAGGCGGATTTAACGCCACTCCCGGTGCAACTTTGGGCGCCTTTTCCTATCAAGCCGCAGTCGAGCGCGCTGGTATTGAAGGCGGCGAAGTTGATGATGTCGTGTGGGGCGCGGTCCTCACCCAAGGCACGCAAGCCGGCAATATCGGTCGCCAAGTCGCTTTGCGCGGTGGAGCTCCTGTAACCGTTGCTGCTCAGACGATTGACCGCCAGTGTTCTTCGGGCCTGATGGCGATTTCAACGGCTGCAAAACAGATCGTGGTCGACAATATGGATGTTGTTGTGGGCGGCGGTCAGGACTCGATCAGCCTCGTCCAAACCCCTGAAATGCGCGTTGCGATGGATAAGTCGCTCCTCGCCATGCATGGCAATGTCTATATGCCGATGCTGCAAACCGCAGAAACCGTGGCCGAACGCTATGGCATTAGCCGCGAAGTTCAGGACGAATATGCGCTGCAATCGCAGATGCGCACGGCTGCTGGTCAGGAAGCGGGCAAGTTCGATGATGAGATCGTGCCATGCACCACCACGATGATGGTGAAAGACAAAGCCACCGGCGAAGTCAGCGAGCAAGAAGTCACCATCACAAAGGATGAAGGCAACCGTCCATCGACCACGTTGGAAGGGCTGCAAGGTCTTGGCCCCGTTATGGGCCCGGACAAAGTCATCACCGCAGGTAACGCATCGCAGCTTTCCGATGGTTCTTCGGCCAGCGTGCTGATGGAAGCCAAATTGGCAGAGCAAAAGGGTCTGCAGCCATTGGGCCGTTATGTCGGCATGGCGGTTGCGGGAACAGAGCCTGATGAGATGGGCATTGGCCCCGTCTTTGCGATCCCGAAATTGCTCAAGCAAACCGGGCTTACCATGGACGATATCGGCCTGTGGGAGCTGAACGAAGCGTTCGCAGTGCAAGTGCTCTACTGCCGCGACCGTCTCGGCATCGACAATGATATTCTCAACGTCAATGGCGGCTCGATCTCCATCGGCCACCCTTACGGTATGACCGGAGCGCGCTGCACCGGCCACGCTTTAATCGAAGGCAAGCGCCGCGGTGCAAAGTATGTTGTCGTCACTATGTGTGTCGGCGGCGGCATGGGCGCAGCAGGACTGTTTGAGGTGTTTTGATTAGGTTTGCGCTAGCCGCTCCGAGCGCGTGGCTAGGCTCAAAACAAATGCAGGCGGCGCGGGAGCAATCTTGCGTCGCCTTTTTCTTTGCATGCGTTTCAGGCTAAACAGGCGTCATGGGCATAATGGAAATCATCGGTATTGCGGCCAGCGTTAGCTTACTTAGCGGCTGGCGGCTCTATCTGTGCGTCTTCGCAACTGGCCTGGCGATGCGATACGATTTGATCCCGGTGCCAGAGCATTTGGCGAGCCTCGGCGTGCTCGAAAATCCTTGGGTAATGGGCATCGCAGCGGTCGGCGCGATCGCAGAGTTCTTTGCCGACAAAGTGATGTGGCTTGATACGGCATGGGACACAATTCACACGCTTGTGCGCCCCGTGGGCGGAGCACTCCTCGCACTGGCGATTGTCGACCCTTCTGACCCAACTACGCAGGTCATCGCGTTCCTGCTGGGCGGCGGGGCAAGCTTTCTCGCGCATGGCGGCAAAGCGAGCACGCGGGCGGTGGTCAACACCTCGCCAGAGCCGGTGAGCAACGCGCTGGTCTCAACGACAGAGGATGTCGCGACCGCCGGGCTGTTGTTTACGGCCTATTCTTATCCGCTGGTTGCGGGAGGCATCGCGGTGGTGCTGTTGGTGGTCGTGATCGGGTTGCTTTGGATCGCGCGTAAAATCTTTAAGCGATTGTTTTTTCGAAGCCCCAAAGGTGAGGGGTAACGGGTCAGTTTGGAACTGGGGGTGGAAAGCAGACATTGACGCAAGTACAGGCACATTTGCTTGGGTAAGTCTATGATTCATCTGTCTAAAGTCGCGGTTTTTGAGGTTCTTAACCGAAAATCGGTTCCCGCTTTTCCGAAAACCCGCTTAGCCCACATCCACCCGCACAATATCATCTTGCGCAAAAATCGCCCCCACTTCCAAAGGCTCTGGCAATTGCAAATATAGCTCCGGTGGTACCGAGATATCGCAGCAATATAACGCGCCGCGAATATCTGCCGTCAGCTCATCTTGCAAACCTGCCTTGGGCAGCGCGATTGTGAGTGTTGCCGCTGCTCGGACCGCAGGTTCCAGCACCCGAGCGCGCGTGGCGTCAAATCCAGAGGGTACATCCAACGAGAAGGTCGGCGCAGGGCAAGTGTTGGCCCATTCGATCAGCTCCGTGATACGACCGTATGGCGGACCAGACAGTGAGTACCCCACCAACCCGTCCAACACCGCGTCCGCTGCGCCAGCATCTTCGGGCCGCCCGACGGTGATCCGCTCCATCTTCTCCAAAATCTGCAATTGATGAAGTGGCACTGGCGCCATGGCATCCGGCTTCTGCCCCAGACCAACGGTAACGTCCGCCCCCCAACTCGCCAGCCGGCGAGCCGCCGTCAACGCACCGCCGCCATTGCCACCACCGCCTGCAAGAACCACAACCCGCTTGCCCTCAGCCGATCCGTTCAATGCAACGTCGCGCGTCAACCGCGCCAGACAGCGGCCCGCATTTTCCATCATCTGGAACAGGTTGATCTGATAATCTTCCATCATCAGGCGATCGACCTCGACCATGGCAGGGGTATCCACCTGCGGAAGTCGGGAAGTTACAGGGTAGACTGACATGATCAGAACCTTTCTGGCACGCGAAGGGATAAACTTGGCAAAATTCTCAAGAGAACATTCTACGTAGCACGACCAAATCAGCCAAGAAGCCGAGCGAAAGCCACTCCACTCGATCAATATTCAACAATGCGAGCTGCGGACGATCAGACCTCGTAATATGCTCCAACCGCGAAGCTGCGAAATATTCTTTTCGGCGGTCAGTTGGCCTCACGCACTAGCCCGCAGCCGGGGCCAAGAAGCCGGACATCACCGACCAGTGTAAGCAATGTCGCCCGTCGTCCAAACGATGCGCCCATCTGGGTCAGCTTTCCAGACGATGGTCGAAGTGATTTGCTTTGAATTGCTCTCATCCCCATCGGCTTGATCAAAGCGGGCAGCGAAAGCGCCGGGGCATGGGAGCATCTTAAAGCCCATTTCGAGAAGCGCTGCCTTCAAGTCTTCGCTGTTTGAACCGCGCGGGAAGTCCCGCTCCAGACGCTCCACAATTTCGGGAGAATGCGATACCGTGGACGCATTGGTCACTGGCTCGCTTGGCTCAGCGTCATTGTCTTCACAAAGGTCAGTGATGCCGCCAGTTGTTGTTGCGTCTTGCAAAAGCGGCGGAAGCGGTGGCGATTGCTCAGAACAAGCAGCAATCAGGAGGGCTGCACCCACAATGGTAGAAGGTTTGATCATGCCTCGATCATAGGAACCGACGCGATTCCGGCAAGAGGTGCGATTGCAGATTGTCGGTTCTTCACTGCGCCCAAGTCGGCAACTGCGATTCCGTTATCGACCTGTTTCGTATAATTAATATCCGTAGTGTTCAGCAGCGATAAAGGGCCGGGTCATAGTTTGGCTTTGGCCTTCGAGAGGTTTGCAAAAGGAAACCAGCTGATGAGGAAAAAAGCAATTGCATTGGGCAGCGCGTCATTGGCGCTTTTGGTGGTTCCTTCTGCGGCCAACGCATGTCGCAACTATGGCGAAGAAACTCTAACTTACACAAGCAAAGAGCCTATTGCGAACCTCCCTGCTGGAACGAAACAATATCGGGTAAAGGTCTTGCCTCCAACCAAAGATCGCGAACTTTACAGCGCAGCTTTCTTGCAAGTCTATCAGCCTGACGAACCGCGATCTGGCGAGAACGCGCTCACCATACAATTGCCGCTGGAGCATACTTCATGCCAAGCTGTTGAGCCAATCGCGCAAGAGGGTACTTTTTATGTGGCGGGATACAGCGTGCTTGCCGAAGAGGGTAAACCCAATCGGCTGCTAGGAAACATCCACATCAAGTTGGCGCTCTTAAGCAAGCGTGACGGTTGGTAAGAATTGGATAGATTTCTCACAATCAGGCCACACTAAGCGTTCTGGTCGGAATGCGCGGCCGCAAACTCCTCAACCACAGGCGCAACTTGACGTTGAACAGCGTCATCATGCTCAGGATAGGGAGCATGTTCGTGAAGCTATCCATTCTTCTGAAAGAACCAGAGGTGGAGCGGTCAAGCGTTACTCAACGAGTGAGTTGTTGGCTTCCAAAAACGCCATTGTATCCTCAATCAGCCTATCGCGCCCTTTCCTATTCAGGTGACAACCATCCCATCGATACGTGTCGTCATAAGGGGTCAAAGTTGGGCCAAGGTATAGCCTATCGCCTTTTTCTTCTGTGAGTTGCGCGATAGCCGCCTCTAGCTCAGGGCCGTTATTCTCGCGGCCTTTGCAATAGGAACTGCGGTAGAGCACCCAATCTGCGGCTGCCCCACCCTTTGCAATGACAGAATCGACTTTGCCAATAAGGGATTCAAAGTCGTTCTTGAACGCTTCCGGATCGACTTTGATGCCGGCGTCGGTTTCTCCTTGAATCCAGAGCACTAGATTGGGTTGGTAACCCAGTTGTTGGGCGTCGCTTATCGAACTGTTGATCCTCTCAAGATAGCCGGAGCGATCATCCAGCCAGTCGCTGACTTGCGTTGTGCCGACTGCGCCGTTGATAAAGACGACCGGGCGGTCATATCGATTGGCCAACGCTTGCCCGAGACGTGGCCATAGGCTCTCTCCGCGCGCTGTGGCGCCTAGAACCGGACTTTCGAGCGCGTAGCACTTTCCACCGTGAACCATAGCAAGTTGCGGATCGGTTTCGGTTGAATCGACATCGCCATAAGAGTTGGCCGCATTTGATTGGCCACCTGTAACTATCACCAAGGCATCACGCGAAGGGCAGTCAATCACGGTCTTGCTTGAGACGTCTTCATGAAAATTGGTGCTCCAGAACTTTGGAAGCCCCAGAGCGATTCGCGCTTCTCGGCGCAAATCTGAAAAATTCCAATCATTCGCTAGCATCACCCCACCGCCAACCAAGGCGGCGATAAGCAATAGCGAGGTTGAGATCAAAAATAGCCGTCGAAGCATCATGAACCCCCTCAATCCATGCCCGCAAATCGATCTACGTTACAGCAATCTAGATTGCGCCGGGAGCGATGCAAGAGGCGTTTGTCAGCTAAACTGTGCCACAAATTCCTCAACCACAGGTGCCACTTTTGTCCGCCAGCGGCTGCCGTTGAAGATGCCATAATGCCCGGCACCATCCGCCATGTAGTAGCGCTTTTTGCTCTCGTCCAAACCGGTTGCGAGTTTGAGCGCGGCTTTAGTCTGGCCTAGCCCGGAAATGTCATCGCGCTCGCCTTCGACGGCCAGCAAGGCCGTGTTGGTGATCCTGCTAAGATCAACAATCTCGCCTTTGTGTTCAAAGGTTCCGTTGGGAATCGAGTGCTTCTGGAACACGTGTTCGACCGTTTGGAGATAGAACTCCGCTGTCATGTCGCACACGCTGCGATACTCGTCATAGAAATCCTTGGTCGCCTGCGCGCTTGCCTCATCGCCGGTCGTTAGATGTTTGAACATCTCATAATGACTCATCATGTGGCTTTGCAGGTTCATGCTCATAAAGGCCGATAGCTGCATAAAACCGGGATAGACCTTGCGACCTGCGCCGCGATAATTGATCGGTACGGTCGCAATCACCGTCTGACGGAACCACTCAATCGGGCGATTCATCGCGTGATCGTTGACGGTGGTCGGGCATTCACGCGTGTCAATCGGTCCGCCCATCATCGTCAGCGTCGCCGGGGTCGCGGGTGATTTACGCAAGTTCATCAACGCAGTCGCAGCATATGCGGGCACGGATGGTTGGCAAACGGCCATCATATGCGGGCGCTGGCCAGGTGTAACCTGTTCAATATACTCGAGAAAATCGATCAAATAGTCGATGTAGTCGTCGAGATCGAAACCACCTTCGTGCAATGGAACAGTCTTCGCATCGGCCCAATCGGTGATGTAAACCTCGTGACTTTCCAGCATCCGCTCAACTGTGCCGCGCAGCAGCGTGGCGTAGTGCCCGCTCATCGGCGCAACGATCAGCAGTTTGGGTCGGTCATCCTCGACACCATCCAAGCGAAAGCGCTTCAGATCACCAAACGGACGGTTCACCACCGTCGCCTCGATCACCGGATAGCTCTTGCCGCCGCTTTCAACCTCAGTGATGCCGAAAGCAGGCTTCCCATAATGTGCGGTCGCATGGGCTACGACGTCCAAAGCGTTGGCCGCGATGGGACCAAGGCCCATATAACCCAGCGGATTGATTGGGTTGGAGAGCATTTCTGAACTGATCGAAGCCAGCGCGCTGACGCTGTTCATCCAGCTGCGCTGAATTTCGTAAGCTTGGTAGAGCATGCATGTCCCGTCTATGTGTCGCGCATTATCTCTTTGCGCGGTTAACACTCAATGGTGCTGGATATCCGCATCTCTTGGGTGGATGCGTTCGTGATACAAATGGGGGTTTATGAGCTATTGTGCAATGCACAATTTGTAAGGCGTCTCTGATTGCGGGGGTTTTTGCGCCATTTGCACGTGAAATCTCTGCGGCGAGCGCCTACATCGCGGGGCAATGACCGTCGAACTCCAGAAATCCCCCGAAAGCGATGAGCAAACCAAAGCGAAGAGCCGTTCGCTCGCGCCGCTTAGGATGGTGTATCGTGAGGCTGCCAAGTACCCCAAACAAGTGGTGTTTGCTCTGATCGCGCTTACTGTGACTGCGGCGGGCACGCTGGCCATACCGGCTGCCATTCAGTTGATCGTCGATCGCGGTTTCGGCGCTGTCGCAGGCGTGGGCGAAATAGCTCGGTGGTTCCGCTATCTCGGCATGATTGTGTTGGTAATTGCGTTTGGCACAGCCGCGCGGTTCTATTTTGTCAGCTGGATCGGAGAACGCGTTGTGGCTGATGTTCGCCGCAAAGTGCACCGCAACCTGCTCAGAATGTCGCCGGCATTCTATGAAGAAAATTCGCCAAAGGAAATTTCCAGCCGGATGACATCGGACACGGCGATTATTGAAACTGTCGTTGGCACAACAGTATCGGTCGCTCTGCGTAATGTCTTTCTGGGCATTGGGGGGACGATCTACCTGCTCTATTTGCTTCCCGGCTTTACGGTCTGGCTTGCGGTTGGAATTCCTCTAACAATCCTACCAATCATGATTTTTGGTCGTCGCATCCGAACCATTTCGCGCGACAGCCAAGATCGCGTGGCAGATGTGGGAGCGATGGTGACCGAAGTGCTTTCCGCCATGAAAGTGGTGCAAAGCTTCGGCCAACAATCGCGCGAAGCTGATCGCTTCGGCGAGGCGGTGGAACAAACTTTCGACACAGCGCGAAAACGGATCGTCCTGCGTGCGTTGATGACCGCAATCATTATCTTTGTGATCTTTGGTTCGATTGTGCTTTTGTTGTGGCGCGGCGCGGAATCGGTATCTGTCGGTGCGATCACACCGGGCACGCTGATGTCATTCCTGGTCGGGTCAATGATCGTTGCTGGCGCTTTTAGCGCTCTGACCGAGGTCTATGGCGATTTGCTGCGCGGGGCTGGTGCGGCGAGCCGCTTGGCCGAACTGCTCGAAGCCGAGCCGGAGATCGCCGCCCCTGAACGCGCTGAAAACTTGCCGACACCTCCGCGTGGCAGCCTGTCTTTCCGCAATGTCACCTTCCGTTATCCGGCCCGCCCGGATACCGCGGCTTTGCTAGACTTCAACCTTGAGATCGAGCCGGGGGAGACGGTCGCGATTGTCGGGCCATCGGGCGCAGGCAAATCCACGATTTTTCAGCTGGTAGAGCGGTTCTATGACCCTCAGGCAGGCACCATCCGCTTGGATGGTGTTGCATTGCCTAGCGCCGATCCGGCTGAGCTCCGCGCAAGGTTGGCGTTTGTCCCGCAAGATGGGGTGTTGTTCAGCGCCAATGCTCGCGACAATCTGCGCTATGGGTGTTGGGACGCATCGGACGAAGCGATCTGGGAAGCGGCGCGCGCGGCCAATGCGGAAGGGTTCCTTCGTGAACTCCCGCAGCAGCTCGACACTTACCTTGGCGAAGGGGGCGCGCAACTTTCGGGCGGCCAGCAACAGCGTGTTGCAATCGCACGAGCCCTACTGCGCGATGCGCCGATCCTGTTGCTTGATGAAGCGACCAGCGCGTTGGATGCTGAAAGTGAGCAATTGGTCCAAGAAGCGCTGGACGCGCTGATGAAAGAGCGCACGACATTGGTGATCGCGCATAGGCTTGCGACCGTGCGCAAAGCGGATCGCATTGTAGTTCTCGATAAAGGTGAGATCGCTGAGCAAGGCACGCATGAAGAGCTGAGCGCGCGCTCTGGCCTCTATGCGCGGCTGGCCAAGCTGCAATTTGCGGCGACTGAGGCAGCATAGCTTTTTGCGGACTCGCATCCGCGCGTGGTTTCCTCGCTCTTGCGACCTGACGGTAGCATCGCTGCGCCCGGCGCTTGAGGTACCAAAGAAATATTGACTTGCGACGGTGCCCTGCCAAGAACCGCGCATTATGACATTTCTGCAAATGCTCATCATCGCGATTGTGCAAGGAATCACAGAATTCCTGCCAATTTCTTCATCAGGTCACCTGATCCTTGTTCCGGTTTTTACCGGTGCGGAAGACCAAGGCCCGATGATCGATATTGCCGTCCATGTCGGATCGCTGTTGGCGATTATCGTCTATTTCTTCAAGGATGTAGCAGGCTTAGCGCGTGGCGGTTTTGCGACAATTGGCATTGGTGAAGCACCCGAACAGCGCAAGCTATTCTGGTGGATTATCCTTGGTACGATCCCGGCGGTAATTCTGGGCTTGGCGATCAAGACCGGGGCGTTCAATGCGCTGGTGTCGAGCCTTTTTGGGATCACAATCATCGACGATGATTTGCTTGCGTCGATCCGGTTCACCGATCTGATTGCCTTCAATCTCATATTCTACGGCATCCTGTTGGGCCTAGCAGATCATTTCGGCAAAGAGGAAAAGACATTTGAGGAAATGACGTGGCGTGACGGTTTGATTGTTGGCCTTGCGCAGGCATTGGCTCTGGTGCCCGGCACGAGCCGCTCTGGCGTCACTATGACCGCAGCGCGCGTATTGGGATTTGGACGGTTTGAAGCTGCGCGCTTCTCTTTCCTTTTGTCGATCCCAGCGGTCGCGGGGGCAGGGGTGCTGATCGTACCAGATCTGCTTGAAGCCGATGCCGCGCTTCTTCAGGAAGCGATCATCACCGGCGTGATGACCTTCGTCGCGGCGTTTCTAACTATGGCGTTCTTGATGAATTTTCTCAAACGCGCGTCCATGTTGATCTTTGTCCTCTATCGCATAGCGATGGGCCTCGCGCTGCTGTACTTCTTCTGAATCGCATGATCAGCAGTCTTCATCGGAACAAAACACACGCCTATTGCGTAGTGTGAAAGAGCGGCGCGCAATGAGCGCTGGAAAGAGGAACAAGGTTCTCAATGGCTTTGATGGTGTTGATCGCGTTGGGTGCGCTTTTGGGGTGGATCGCTTCAATCCTCGGACGCACTGAACAAGCAGGCGCAATTGTGCAGCAGATGTTGCTAGCGATTGTCGCGGCGCTTGGCGTCGGATTGTTCATAAATGGCTGGGTGATGATGGGCGGCTTGCTGCTGATTGCATTGGGCGCAGGTGCCGGTGCAGCCGTCGTGGCATTGATCGTTTATCACATCGCGTTCAATCGCCGCTCAGGCGCTGATTTTGAAGAGTTTGAAGAACAGTAACTTCGCCTAACTTGGCGCTAAACCGGATCTGCTCCTGATCCTCGCCCGCCGCGTAAATGATATTCCTGTGTCCCCCTGCTCACAATGTAATCAACGTCGATGATCGCTGAATTCGAGTAAGTGAAACCCGGCGCAAGGTTGCGATAAAGCCGATCGAAATCGCGCTCTACCGTTTGGCGATAGAGATCTTCAAAGCTCTCAATCACGAAATAGGTCGGTTGCAGATCGCTAATTACATAGTCGGTGCGCATCACCCGATCCACCGCCAGCATGATGCGATTGGGGCTTTGCGCTTCGACAGCAAACACCGCTTCTGTCGGACCCGATAGAATACCAGCACCATAGGCGCGAATGTCTCCGGGTGCCTCTTCGATCAAGCCGAACTCAACCGTATACCAATAAAGCGACCCAAGCGCTTTCAAGCGGTTGTAGCGCATCGCCTTCCATCCGGCGCGGCCATATTCCTGCATGTAGTCCGCGAACACAGGATCGGTGAGCATCGGTACATGGCCGAACACATCGTGGAACACGTCGGGTTCTTGGATGTAGTCAAATGTCTCGCGCGTGCGGATAAAATTGCCTGCAGGAAAGCGACGATTGGCCAAATGCCAAAAGAACACGTGATCGGGGATCAGCATCGGGACGGGCACCACGCTCCACCCCGTCAGCGCGTCCAATTCCTCGCTAAGCCGCGCGAATTCCGGCACCCCGCCGCGCGCCAGATCGAGCCGCTCTAGCCCTGCCATAAAAGCGCTGGCAGCTCGTCCGGGCAAAACCTCCATTTGCCGCGCAAACAGATCGTTCCAAACGCTGTCATCATCGCTCGAATAGACGGTTTGCGCTGGCTCCAACCAGTCCTCACCCACATGCTCTGGTTTCGCGAGCGGCGCGGTGAAAACGTTGGAATCCAGCTCCGGCAGAGCGGTAAAATCGGTTTCAGATTGTGCAAGTGTAGCCATAGTGTTGCAAGTGAGACTATCATCGCCAATCGACAAGGACAAACTCGAAGGAACGCAATGGCGCTTAAGGGCAAGGATTATCGCAAGGCTCTAGATCCGCTGAACGAAGAGCTGGTGGGCATGGCGCGCTGGGCACGAACAACCGGCACGCGGATCGCGGTGTTGTTCGAAGGGCGTGATACGGCGGGGAAAGGCGGCGCGATTCGAGCGGTGCGCGATAAGCTCAACCCACGCCAATGTCGCACCGCGGCATTGGGCAAGCCGACTGAAACGGAGCAGGGCCAATGGTATTTCCAGCGCTACATCTCGCATCTGCCGTCCAAAGGCGAAATCGTGCTGTTCGACCGTTCGTGGTATAACCGGGCAGGCGTTGAGAAAGTGATGGGCTATGCCGATGACGGACAGGTGGACCGATTCCTGGAACAGGTTCCTGTGTTTGAAAAACTGCTGACCGATGATGGGATTTTGCTGTTCAAATACTGGCTGACCACCGATCAAGCCAACCAGGAAGAACGTCTGAAAGAACGGCTCGAAGATCCGCTAAAGCGTTGGAAACTCTCGCCTGTCGATCTGGCCGCGCGTGACCAATATGACGCCTATACGAAAGCGCGCGAGGCGATGTTGAAAGCGACGCATTATCAACATGCGCCTTGGACATTGGTGGATTTCAACGACCAGAAACTGGGGCGCTTGACGCTGATCCGTGATTTGCTTGACCGTCTGCCTGACACCCATGTTGAGCCGCCAACTATTGAGTATCCTGAACTTGGTCGCAAACCCAAAAAGGAGACTTATAAAGCTCTCAAGCCGATCAAGGATTATGAGGTTTAGGCGAGTCTCCACCAAGGTGCGGTGAATAGTTCATGGCCCTTGGGGATCAGGACCGTTGCTGGTGTTTAAACGCCAGTTCGCGCTTTGGCGGACATAACTTTACGCCCATCATCAGCGAACGCGCCGATCTCATATGCGCCTTCATCGCCTTTGCGCGTCACCAGATGCAGCGTCTCGTTCGCGATGGCCGGCGATACCCCGCGAAACTCAAACGATTTGAACGCATTGTTACCAAGCTCGCTCGCGGCCAATTGCAACAACAGCGAGGCGGTGAGCGGTCCATGCACCACCAGCCCGCGATAACGCTCGACATTGCGAGCATAGGGCGCATCGTAGTGAATGCGGTGCGTGTTGAAGGTCAGCGCTGAATAGCGAAACAGCAAGCGCGGTTCGGGCGTCAAAGCACGGTGCGCGTCCCACCCAGACGGGTCAAATGCTGTATCGCCCAAAGCAGGCGGGCTTAGCGGAGCATCGGGCGCCGCTGCATCGCGATAGACCACAGTTTGCGTCTCAGATACTGCCAATGCGCCATCCGCTCGCGTCTCATGCGCGATATTGACGAATGCGAGTTTGCCGCTGGAACCGGTCTTCTCGCTGATCGATGCAACGCGGCTGATCCGCTCTATGTTCGACCCAACGGCAATCGGAGCGTGAAACTCAATTGCGCTCGACGCCCACATTCGGCGCGGCATTGGGAAAGGCGGAAGAAAGCTGTCCGGGCTCTCATCGCGCGCTGGGTGCCCGTCTTCGCTCAAATCTGATGAAGATGCATTTGGAGTGCACAACGCGAAATGAATGCCTTGCGGAAGAGGCGCGCTGCCCGCTTTCAAATCAAACGTAGCAAGCCACCGCGTTGCCAATGCTTCGTCGACGCGATCCGTTGCGCGCGCCTTGCGCCCTATCCACGCGTCGAATTCGCTCATTGGGCGCGCTCAAACACCGCCGCAATGCCTTGCCCGCCGCCAATACACATCGTTTCGAGGCCATAGCGGCTGCCCCGCCGCTCCATCTCATGTGCCATATCAGCAAGGATTCTAATGCCAGTCGCACCAACGGGGTGGCCAAGCGAAATGCCTGAGCCATTGACGTTGACGATGTCGCGGCGACTGTCATCCGCGCTCCAGCCCCAACCTTTCAGAACCGCGAGTGCTTGCGGCGCGAACGCTTCGTTGAGTTCAACCAAATCGATATCGTCCCAACTTAGCCCCTTTCGTTCAAACAGCCGTTCGACCGCAGGAACAGGGCCAATGCCCATGCGCGATGGATCGCAACCGGCCGCCGCCCAGCCATTGAAGAACAGCATTGGTTCAAGCCCAAGCTCTTCCAACTTGTCTTCGGCAACGACCAAACACGCCGCCGCCGCATCGTTTTGCTGGCTTGCATTGCCAGCGGTCACGATCGCTTGCGGATCGCGCTTTACGTCAATCGGACGCAGTCCAGAGAGTTTCTCCATAGAAGCATCGGCGCGATAGCCCTCGTCTTTGTCGAACCGCACGGGATCGCCGCGCCTTTGTGGAATATCAACTGGCACCAATTGAGCGTCAAACTTGCCTTGTTCCCAAGCCGCCGCAGCGTTCTTATGCGAGCGAACAGCAAAGGTATCGGCGTCTTCGCGGCTAATGTTATAGTCTTTGGCGAGGTTCTCCGCGGTTTCGATCATCCCGGTGATAACCCCGAACCGCTCAATCGGCTGGCTCATCAATCGACCGCGGGCGAGCCTGTCATGCAGTTTCAGATCGCCTGCGCGCTGTCCTTTGCGGATGTTGGTCGAATAGTGCTCAACATTGGACATGCTTTCACACCCGCCCGCAACCACCACATCGGCAACCCCGGTCTCGACCATCATAGCCGCATTTGCGACCGCTTGCAGCCCGGATCCACACCGTCGGTCCAGCTGATAGCCGGGGACTTCGACGGGGAGACCCGCCGCGAGCCACGACCAGTGCCCAATGCAAGGCGCTTCGCCATTGCCATAGCCTTGACTGAACACAACATCATCAACACGCGCCGGATCAATGCCAGATCGCTCGATCAGTGCTTTTAGAATGATGCCGCCCAAGTCGCCTGCATTAAGGCTGGACAGGCTACCGAGGAACTTGCCCACCGGAGTGCGCAAAGGCGATACGATTGCTGCTCTTCTGCTCATCAGGTGTCCTTATCAGAAAGCGCAACGGTTCCGGCATCCACCAATTTGCCAATAGCCCCGCTGGAAAGACCTAACCGCTCGGCCAAAACCTCCTCGGAATGTTCGCCCAGATAGGGCGCAGGCGCTGGATCGCCGACGGTTTGCTCGGGTAGGTTCGCGAAGGATCGCGTCGCCGGATACTCGAAGCCCGAAGGATTGGATGGCGACGGGCCAAACAGCGGATTGTCATCAATCAACACCGGGTCGCGCGCGGCTTCATGACTTGTGCGGTATTTCTCGAATGTGCAGCCCTCTGCCGCCATTCGCCTTTCAAGCTCGGCATAATCATGCTTGTCCGAAGCGCCTTGGAACAGATCGAACAGCGCATGGCGATGTTTGAACCGGGGGTCGTCGCTGGTTGCAAATTGCACGCCGACTTTGGCTTCGAGCTCGCTCACCGCATCGGTTAAGTCGAAGGCTCTGACAAGCCCAGACCATTGCTTTGCGGTCAAAGCGGCAACCATGAAGCGCACGCCATCTTTGGAGCGGAAGTCGCGTCCAAACGCCCCCCAAATGGCATTGCCAAGCCGTTCTCTGTCGTCGCCGCGATAAAGCACCTCTGCCATCACCCCGGCATTGGCTGCGGTGCCAATCGCAACATCGCCCAGCGGTATGCGCACCTGCGATCCTTGGCCGGTCGTATCGCGATGCCGTAAGGCAGATAGCAATGAAAAGGCAGCGTAGGCTCCGGTGATAAAGTCCCAGGCGGGCATCACTTGATTGACCGGCGGCGCGGTTCGCACCTCCCAGTCTTCCGGCCCGGTCATCAACGGATAGCCGGATGCTGCATTGACGGTGAAGTCCATCGCTTGGCGGCCATCATGCCAGCCCATAATCCGCACAGAAGTCATATCGGGCGCGCCTTCGGGCTGCGCCGCTTTCATCGCGTCGTGGCTAAGAAAGCTCTTTTCGGGCAGGTTTGTGATGCATTGACCGGTCTTTGCCGCCAATTCGACGCACAATTCGCGTCCTTCGCCAGAGCGCAAATCGAGCGCTACGGATTTCTTGGCGCGATTGAGGTTTTCCCAGCTTAGCGATCGCCCATCTTTCGTCAGCATATAGCGGTCGTAATCGAGCCCACCCGCTTTGTGGTCGACGCGGATGACTTCCGCGCCAAGCTGCGCGCAATAAAGTCCGGCAGTGGGCGATGCGACAAAGCTGGAGACTTCAATGATCGAGAGGTCGTTGAGGAGATTGTACATTGATTTCCTTGGAAGGCATGGAGCCTATGCTACGAGCGCCACTTATCCGTTCAACGCTTCCCATTCGCGCAGCATATGTTTGGCAATCTGAAGCTGAAGGATTTGGGTGGTGCCTTCGTATATCCGGTAGATCCGTGCATCGCGGAAGAAGCGTTCCGCGTCGTATTCCGCCAGATATCCCGCGCCGCCATAGATTTGCACCACGCGGTCCACCACGCGGCCACACATCTCACTTGCAAAGACTTTGAACGCGGCGGCTTTGGCGATCACATTCTCTCCGCGATCTGCACGCTCCGTCACATCTCGCATCATGCATTCAGCTGCGTAAATCTCCGTCTCGCTGTCGGCCAGCATCGCTTGGATCAGCTGAAACCGCGCAATGGGTTCACCAAAGGCTTGACGTTCATTGGCATAGCGCAGCGCGGAATCGAGCGCGCGGCGGGCATAGGCGGTTGCCGATGCACCGACGGAAATCCGGCCATTGTCTAAACTTTGCATGGCAAAACGGAAGCCTTGGCCCGTTTCCCCACCCAACAACGCGTCGCCCGGCACTTTCACATTGTCGAGCATTACGTCAGAGATATGCGCGCCCGCTTGCCCCATCTTCTTGTCCGGCGATCCAGTGGAGACCCCCGGCGTATCCATTGGCACGATAAAGGCGCTGACATGCGCGTTCTTCGGCAGGTTTTCTTTTTCAGTGCGCGCCAAGATCAACGCAACCTTAGCATGCGGCGCGTTGGTGATGTAGCGTTTGGTCCCGCTCAGGATCCAGCCATTGCCATCCGGGTCAGGCCTCGCGGTTGTGGCGAGCCCAGCCGAATCGCTGCCAGAACCTGGTTCGGTCAGACCAAAACAGGCAATTTCGCCTTCGACCAGTTTGGGGTACCAATGCGCTTGCTGTTCTGGTGTTGCGCCGTTCTTCAAGGCGCTGGCAAACATCCCGATATTGATCGCGAAGATCGAGCGAAATGCGGGAGCAGCATAGCCCATGGTGTTGACGATCCGCGCATATTGGGTGGTATTCAGTCCCGCGCCGCCAAATTCTTCGGGCACGCTAATCCCGAACAGACCCAAATCGCGCATTTCCTGCACAATTTCAGGCGGCACTGCGTCGTTTTCTATGACATCGTGTTCGGCCGGTATCAGCCGCTCTTGCACATAGCGTTCAAGCTGCTGCGCAAACTGTTCGAAAGTCTCGCCATCCATGCCGGGATTAGGTGCCTTGGCGTTTGCATCATTGATATTGGCTGCGGCATTCATCAGCGTCATCCTCTCGCGGTACCCCAAAGATATGTCTATGCGCGCTAGCCCGACTTGTTTGGCCGCGTCGCCTCTCAATTCAGTGATCTGTGCGATTACTCGCTGGTGTTGTCGGCTGGCGCATCTGCTGCCTGATCTTCGCCATCAATTGGCGGAATCGCATCATCGGGCAAGCGTTTTTCATCCAGCATCTCGGCGGCTTCATCAAGCGCGCGTGCTTCGCCTTTGCTGATGCCAGTATCTGCAGGGTCGGTGCCGCCAGAGCCGCAAGCGCTAAGCGCCCCGACCATTACGGCAGCCACGATACCCGCATTGCGCCGGGATTGTCTAAACAACCCCGGACGCAGTATTGGCGTGATACGCATGTATCAGTTGGCGCTTTCAACAGCGGCTTCGACTGCTTCTTCTGCGTCCAGCGCTTCGAGTGCGCTATCCACTTCGCCCGCAACCGATTCAGCGTTTTCAGCGGCAGATTCAGCCGCTTCCTGCGTTACCGGAGCAGGCGGCTCCACTTCTGACAGATCTTCCTCTGATTCTCCGGTAACGGCCGCGGTCGTTTCTTCTTCAGCCGGCTCATCCGTTACTTCTTCGAGCGCTGCGTCAGCGGGCACCTCGACATTATCAGCGGTCGCTTCGTCTGATGCGCTTTCCGAACCACCGCACGCGGCCAGAGCGAGTGATGCGCCGCCAAGCGTGGCGATAATTGTGAGCTTCTTCATTGTGGATGTCCTCCTCGATTGACCCAATATTTCCGGTACCTCCGCATCCTTGCAGCGGTCCGGTCAATCGCCATTTAGACCCTCCTGCTCGGTTAAGCCAAGCGCGAATTGATGGTTCGAAACGGCACAGCCACTTTTCCGCGTCCCAGTCATCGCGCAATCTCTGGTATTTGCTCAAAGTATGAAAACGCTCAGCACAATCGGGATCCGCTCCCGCTTCGCCCTTTCTGGTACCCTCGCCGTGGCCGCAATGGCCGCCGTGACGTTGCCAGCGTCCAACACAGCCGCGCAAACGGGCGGGGCGAGCTTCACGATTAATGAAACCGGTAAGAGCTATGGCACATTGCAGGGCGCAGTGGACGCGGTTGGCAATCGCAAGGCGACGATCACGATTGCGCCGGGCACCTATCGCCAATGCGCGATTCAGACCGCTGGCGTGATCAACTTTGTTGCGAGCGAACCGGGCAAAGCAATTTTTGACCGCACGGCTTGCGAAGGAAAAGCCACTCTGGTGCTACGCGGGACCGGCGCAGAAGTGCGTGGCCTGACGTTTCGCGGAGTAGCAGTGCGCGACGGCAATGGAGCTGGTATCCGGCTGGAGAAAGGCAGTCTCAATGTCGCGAACAGCTGGTTTCTAGACAGCCAGCAGGGAATTTTGACGGCCAACGATACGGCCAGCAAAATCTACATCACACGCTCAACCTTTAGCGGGCTTGGCACGTGCAAGAACGTCGCAGGCTGCGCGCATTCGATCTATATCGGCAATTATGGTTCGCTGACCGTGCGCGAAAGCCGATTTGAGCGCGGCCAAGGCGGCCACTATGTGAAAGCGCGCGCGGCCAATGTCACGATTGAGAACAACAGCTTTGACGACGCCAATGGTAGCGCGACCAATTATATGATCGACCTACCCGCAGGCAGCCGTGGCACCATCGCCAACAACTGGTTTGTCCAAGGCCGTGATAAAGAAAACTACTCAGCCTTCATCGCATTGGGCGCGGAGGCGAATTTGCACCCTTCCGATGGTCTCAAAGTGGTGAACAACGAAGCGCGCTTTGTGCCCGGCCTTAGCCGTGCCACCGTATTCCTAGCGGATTGGAGCAAGTCGCGCGTTGTGATGAGCGGAAACGCATTGGCGGGTGGCTTAACGCAGTATCAGGCGCGCTAAGCCCTACTGAACGGTGCTTTTGTCTTTGCTCGCCTCGGTCTGAATATCGATCGGCAGATCAAGTTCTTGTGCAATTTCTTTCGCTCGCGCTGAAATTGCATCGAGGTCAACGTCTTCCAGCTCGCTGATTACCATGCGCAAGCTGTTTTCGCCCTCATCATTGCCGCGCGCCGCTGAGACTAGGAACCAAGCCGCCGCCTCTTCCTTGTTCGCCTCAACGCCTTGGCCGTTATATAGCATCACGCCCACGCCGCGCACTGCATGGTCATCGCCCAATTGCGCGGCTTTCATGTAGTTGCCCAGCGCCGCCGGATAATCCTGCTTCGTTCCACGACCGGTGGCCTGCATCACCGCAAGGCTCACGACGCCTTCGACATAATCGTCATCCGCGGCTTCTTGAAAAAAATCGACCGCTTCTTCGAGCTTCCCGGCAATCTCTCCGGTGTCGATCAGCACCCCGAGCCTCCAGCGCGCATGGTTCTCGCCCTCACGCGCAGCTGCGCGATAGTGAAATTCCGCTGCTGACATATCGACATTGGTGCCGCGTCCATTTTCATAGAACCAGCCTAGCCAATCATGCGCTTCGCCATCTCCAGCAAGCGCGTCCTTGCGAGCCAAATCGAATGCCGCGTCATATTGATCGCGGTCGACCAAATCCTGAATAGCGTTCGGCGGTGCGTTTTCGGTGTTGCCGAGGCTAAAAATCAGCGCGATTGCGAGGAAAAGATAGCGCATAAACGGCTCCTCTCGAGTGGGTCGAGGCCGAGCTTAACCGAAAGCTGGCGCGTAAGAAACCTGCCCTTTCGGCAGGTCCCCTTGGATCAGCAGTACTTGAAAATACTCGGCCGGTGGTCCTGGATAGGTGAGCTGCGGCTCATGTTTGAAGCCAAATCGACTGTAATAGACCGGATTGCCGAGCAAGATCATTCCGCACGCACCTTTGGCGGTGAGATTGGCGATCCCGCGCCGGACCAACGCGCCGCCAATTCCCTTGTGCTGCAATTCGGGCCACACCGAGACCGGGCCAAGCCCATACCAGTCCTGCGCTCCATCAGCGATTGTGACTGGCGAAAAGGCGATATGCCCCACAATTCGCTGAGCATCCTCGGCCACCAAGGACAGCGTTAGATCACCATCATCGCGCAATCGATCTACCAGTTCAGGTTCATCGCCGTCCGAAAACGGCATTTCTTTGAACGCTGCCGTGGTCAGCGCATGGATCGTGTCTTTATCACCCGGAGCCTCGGGACGGATTGTGATCGGATGGGGCGCTTGGCTCATTTGAGCAAATGCCCGGAACGATCGCGTTTGGTGGCGAGATAGCGCGCATTGTGAGGATTATCGGGCAATTGGTGCTGAATTCTCTCATCTACCGTTACCCCTGCTCCAGAAAGCGCATCAACCTTAGCCGGATTGTTGGTCAGCAAGCGGATGCGTTTTGCGCCGATCAGCTCCAGCATCCGCGCCGCCACCGGAAAATCGCGGGCTTCATCGGGCAGGCCAAGCCGTTGATTGGCATCGACCGTGTCATAGCCTTGATCCTGCAAGCGATAAGCGCGCAGCTTGTTGATCAGACCGATGCCGCGCCCCTCTTGCCTAAGATAGAGCAGTGCGCCCCAGCCGCCATTTGTGCGAGCATGCTCAGCCATTGCGTGGAGTGCGCCGTCCAATTGCGGCCCGCAATCGCATTTGAGGCTGCCAAGGATGTCGCCAGTCAAACACTCGGAATGCACGCGCACCAGCGGCGCATGGTCCCCGCTTTGATCGCCAATGATCAATGCGACATGCTCGCGGGTATCTGCTGTGGACCGAAAGGCGATAATCTCAGCGTCTTCGCTTGCTGTTATGGGCAGGCGCGCGCGAGAGACAATGCGCAATTCGCCTGCATCGGCGTATTTGGCCAAGTCGGTCGCTAACAGCGGGTGTGCTTCGCCCGCCTCGCTTGGATTGACGAGAAATGCCGGTAGGATCCCAGCGATCCGTGCTAGCTCCATCGCCGCGCGGGCAGTATCCTCCCATTCCAGCAATTCGGCGCGAAACGGTCCCTTCAGGGGGTTCGCAAGGTCGAGCGCCGGATCTGCGATAGGCAGTGCGCACGCCATATCAAACGGCTCGCCCCCGCGGATTAAAACGGGCGCATGCGGTACGGCGGCATCGCGCTGATTGGCCAGTTTTAACGTGGCTGCGCGCGCATCGGAGATAAGCATTAGCGGTGCAATCGCCTGCCGTGCAATTGCTGTTTCAACCGGCAGCAATGTGACCGGCCCATCAGGCCCGCCTTCAAACAGCAATGGCCAACCATGGCGCAGCGCATCAACCGCTTGCGCAGAGCGGCGTGCTGGTGATGGCCCTCGGGAGTGCGCCGGCTCGCTCAGAGATCAAACTCCGTGATCAATGGGATGTGATCGGAGGGTTTTTCCCAATCGCGCGCTTCTTCGAGAATGCGATGCCCCGTCGCCTTCTTGGCCAGCCCTGCGCTCGCCCACATATGGTCAAGTCGGCGCCCGCGATCATTTGTGCGCCAGTTGGGCGAACGATAGGACCACCAGCTGAAATAGCGCTCTGGATCGCGGATGAATTCGCGGCCCAGATCAACCCAATCATGCGCTTGCTTGAACTGTTCCAGCACGTCGCATTCTAACGGCGTATGGCTGACGACCTTAAGCAACTGCTTGTGGCTCCACACGTCGCTTTCCAGAGGTGCGATATTGAAATCGCCGACAATCAAAGTGGGAGCGGTGATCGTTTCGGCCCAGCGCGTCATCCGCTCCAGGAAATCGAGCTTTTGACCAAACTTCGCGTTCTTTTCCCGGTCCGGAATATCCCCGCCAGCGGGCACATAGACGTTTTCGACCACCATCCCGGTGTCGCCGACTTCAACACCAATATGACGCGCTTCGCCATTGGCCTGCCAATCATGGCGGGACACTTCTTTTAAGGGGATGCGACTGACGGTGGCGACACCGTGATAGCCCTTTTGTCCGCATACGGCTTGATGCTCATATCCCATCGCGGCGATGGCCTCGGCGGGGAACTTATCGTTTTCGCATTTGATTTCTTGCAAGCACAGCACATCGGGCGCTTCGGCGGCGAGAAATTTTTCAACCAATGGCAAGCGCAAGCGAACCGAGTTGATATTCCAAGTGGCTACAGAGATCATGCTCGATGACTTAGGGACGCCGGTCGCAAGCGGCAAGGATTTGCTCTCCAGTCACATATTTTCGTGATGTCGCGTTGATAAAGCCCAAGAGCCCCATCAAAAAAAACCCCTGTCCCGGGGGCGGTGGGACAGGGGCTTCCATGTTAGCGTTCGTCACGCTTGTACAAAGCGACCTTGCGCGAAGGAAAGGCAACAGGGGGGAAACCATCCTTCAGTCACTCTGTATTTGTAAAATTAGCCGTTACGAGCTTTCGCGTAAATGAATATGTCGTGTTTTTTGTCGCATCCTTACAACCGGAGGAGGTCCAACCGTTCAACGTGGTCGACGAGATGAACCGCGCGGGTCTTTGAATCTGAACGTGCTCTCCGCGACGGAAACCCCATAGCGGTGATTCGTTAGCCTAACAGTCGTGCGATGGTTCTGCGCGTCGTTCGCGACCCAATTGGTCAATTGCCAGCCCCCAGGCGCCTTTGAATTGCGCACGAAGATCATGTTGATCGTCCCAAATTCAGGCCGTTTGGGATCGCGCACGTCGATGCTGATCACGTTCTTATTGGTGGTTGGGACCAGTTTTCCATACCGCTTCACGTCGCGATTGGGATCAAGCAGTGCACCGAGAGGTGATTTCTTGATCGGCCAGCGCTGCACCTGATTGACCTCATAGTCGATCATATAAAGCGACTTGCCGTTGGATACGACGAGCAGATCGGCGTTTTTGCCATAATCAAAGCGGATTTTGCCCGGACGTTTCAACGTCATCATCCCGCGTGCTGTTTTGCCCTGGCGATCGGTTTGCGTGAAATTGGCGCGCATCGTTGAAATGCCACGCAGTGCCTTCACCGCCGCATCAAGCTTTGCGGAATTGCTTTGCGCCTCAACGCTGGCAACAGGCGCGAGCGGCGAACCCGATGGCAAAGCGAGGCTAGCTGCGCTCAGCAGGGCAACGGCGGCAATCTTAATCGGCTTTGTCGGAACGAATTTCGTCAACATGGCTTTCTTGGACCTCCCGGAACATTCGACTGCTGCTTTTAGCGCGCGCGAATTATTGCAGGCTGAACCGGCCCGTTGGCAAGCAGAAAGGTCAGTAAAATGTTTTTGCGCGTCGCCACGCAAGAGCGAAACCTTACTTGATCTTCGCTTCTTTAAATTCGACGTGCTTCTTCGCAACCGGATCGTATTTGCGGAAAACCATCTTTTCAGTGGTGTTGCGCGGGTTCTTTTTGGTCACGTAATAAAAGCCGGTGTCTGCGGTCGAGACGAGCTTGATCTTGACGGTTGCTGGCTTCGCCATTGCGAGTTCCTACAGATTGGGTGGCGGCTTTTTCGAGCCTGAAACTAAACAGCGGCGCGTGCCGTAAATGGATGCGCCGCCTTACAGACGCGCGCCTATGAGTGATTCTGTGGCAAAAGTCAAGGAAAGTTGCGCTGGAATTGGCCCTTTGCGGCTCACCAATCCGAAGCGTTGGGCTTGCCGCGATTGACCTTCACTTGGCCACGCGCTTTCTTCGATTTTATGCGCTTTGCTTTGCCGAGCCGGTTGACGCGGGTTTTGGCTCGCTTTTTGGGGCTTTGATGGGCGGCTTCCAGAAGTTCTTCGAGCTTGGCGCGGGCGAGCGTGCGATTGGCCTCTTGATTCCTATGCTGGCGCGCTGTGATCAGCAGATCGCCGCTTGCGGTGAGTTTCGAACCAGCCAGTTCACGCAACCGTGCAAAGACCGGTGGGGTTAGGCGCAAAGCGTAGATATTGACGCGCAGCTGCACTTCGGTCGCGACTTTGTTGGCGTTTTGCCCGCCGGGACCAGAGCCAGCAAGAAAGCTCTCCTCCGCCAAAGCATGGGCGCGATCAATCAGCGTGTCATCCATCGTCCGTCGCGGGTTCAGGCGGTTGGGATGGTTCAGGCGTTGTGTGTCCAGCGCGGGCGAAATCCTCTGGGAATGGTGCGGTTGCGGTGATCGCAAGCTTGCCATCACGTTCGATACGGATGCTCTCGGCGTGGAGCATGGTGCGCGGTGCGCCCTTGTTCTGCCCTCGCACAGGTCCATAGACCGGATCTCCAAGCAACGGCGCGCCCAACCCCTGCAGGGCATGCACGCGCAGTTGGTGCGTGCGCCCAGTCTCTGGTCGAAACCGGATAAGCGAGCGCTTCTTGTCGCCTTCGCCAATCGTTTCCAGCAGCTCCCAGTGCGAGATTGCTGGCTTGCCCTTTTTTGCCGCGATCATCCGCCAGCCTTTTTCCGCTGAGCTGATTTTAGACAATGCCAGTTCAATCGTCCCCGACGTCTCAGTCGGTTCAATATCGAGCACGGCAAGATAGGTCTTACCCACCAGCCGATCTTCGAATGCTTTGTTGAACCGCTTCAATGCCTTGGGATTGCGCGCGAGCAGCAAACAGCCGCTGGTGTCAGTGTCGAGGCGATGGACAGCCATCGGGCGACGTTGAAAACCGAGCTTGAGCGAGTCGAGATGGTCATCCAAGCACTCGCCCCCGCGCCGTGGACGATCGACGGGTAGGCCAGCAGGCTTGTTGATGACGAGCGCTTCGCCGTCTTCGAAAAGGATGTGGGGGGTGGTCATGGCTAGTCCCTTAGGCCGAACCGTCCGCGCTCTCCACCCTGCCGCCCAGAATATTTTTCGGATGCGACGCGGGTAGAGCGTCCTCAAGCAGCGAAGCGATAGGACGAAAAGACTCGGTAGGAGTTGGCGGCGTGGCGGTTATTCAATCAGCTAAATCAAAGTGGCTTCAAACAACCCGCGCACCGAATTGCCGAGCAAGAAGCCTTCAGGCAAGTCTTTGAGCGTGAGCTCAGCTTCGCGGGCACGGCCTTCTGCAATCAAGTGCTCGCGCAGAATACCGGGCAATAGGCCAAGTTTCGCAGGCGGCGTCAGAAGCATGCCATCGCGCTCGACAAAGACATTGGTGAAGCTGCCTTCGGTTACGAGCCCATCGTCGCGCACCAAGATTGCTTCGCTTGCATTCATACCCTTGGCTGCCCGCTGCGCATCTTCGTAAAAGCCGCGATCAGAGGTCTTATGC
>CAZOLE010000001.1:3599-35748 GCA_964580445.1 uncultured Porphyrobacter sp. | reverse complement strand
AGCGCGAAGAAACCGTCCATAATGCCTTGCTGGATTGGTTCATCAGCGAACTGCCTCAAGACAGGCCAGTCGCCTTAGCCAGTGTAAGAGGCGCAGCGTGACCGGTGGGCTGTTCGTTTCGCGGGCAAGTGGTTGGCAGCTGATACTCGCAGATCTGGCGTTGATCTTTTTCCTGCTGGCGGTGGCGGCTTTGAGCGGGGTCGCATCCAACCCGCGAGCCAGTGATGCAACTGGTAATCCAGAGCCAGCCGCGGGACCTTCGCATGCGCTTTACAGGGCTGCGCCCGGCACCCAAAGCCTTACCCAATGGTTGAGCAGCCAGCCGCACGATCCACGCGCATCACTTACGATTTATGCTACCTATGAGATAGGTTCTCGCGATCATGTCTTGGTGGAAACGCGGGCGCTTGCTGACCAAGCAGTCCGAGCCGGTTATAATCCGCGTATGATTGTGGAGCCGGGCGAAACAACAGATGTCTTTGCCAGCCTAGCGTTCGACGCACCTCAACAATTGAAGAATGAAAGTTAGGCCGCGACGATTTTGTTCCGTCCGGTTTCCTTCGCCGTGTAAAGTGCGGCATCGGCCCGGCCCAGCGCTGCGCGCGGGTCAGAGCCATGGGTTATTTCAGCGATCCCAGCGGAGAATGTGATCTTGCCAAAGGGCTTCCCGGTGACACGGTTCATCAACGTCTTCGCCGCTTGCTTGATGCGGATACTTTCCAGCTTCAACTGCGCGGCATCCTTATCAAGTCCATAGAACAGAATTAGGAACTCTTCACCGCCATGGCGAGCAACAAAGCATTGGTCTCCGGCACAGTCGCACAGTGTTGCTGCAATCGAGACGAGAACCCGGTCACCTGCTTCATGGCCGTGTTTGTCATTGACCGATTTGAAATGATCGACATCGCAAAAAGCAATGCTGAGCGGGCGACCAAGTTTGCGCGATTCCTCTACAGCATGAGTGAATCGGCGTTCAAAAGCGCGGCGATTGGGCAGTCGGGTTAAATGGTCGACATCAGCCTCCGACCTAGCCTTTGCTAGACTTTGTCGCAGGCTGTCTGTTTCTGTTTGGCTACGCGCCATAGCTTGTTCGACTTGTTCAATCCGTCGAACCATCGCGCGCGCGAGGTCAATAACACGGCCAAACTGCGCGAAACCTTCTGATTGACCTCCGGACTCGATCGAACGGATTTCGGTGTTTAATGCTTCGCGATGTTCACTGGTTTCGCTTTGCGCGCTCACTGCATTCTGAGCAAAACGCACCATCGTGTATTCAATCTCATCCATCAGCCGCTCTAAGTCGTTCGAGCGGGTATTGGTCTCTGGATCAAGACGCGTAACGGTATCAAGCCAACGTTGATCGATTGGTTCGCCAGAAATATCACGCGCTACAAAGGCTTCTGCCAGCTCCGCATTCGAACCTGATAAAGCGTTGCACACCGCAGCAAGGTTGCTTCCTGTCACGTTAAGTTCGTGCTTTTCGAAGAACTCGCCCACGCGCTTGAGCAGGTCACGTCGCGCTTCCTCTGTGCGGCTGGGCGCGCTCGCCATTGCTGACTTGTCGGTTGAATGATTGGGTTTCCGGCGCATCAAACGTGCAGGCATGAATCTTCTCGATCTGGCATTCTCTGGTTGGGTGCAGTACCGCGCTATGCTTGCAAAGCTCCTGACGCAGACATCCGAATTAGTCCGTAAATCGGGACGCAAACGCACCCTTCCCAACTTGGTCCGCGATTCAATTGCTGGTTTTGGCGCGGCTCTTGCTTGGCCTTCGACAACGACAATCCCGTCACCCGTTGAAGGAACACCGTCCCATGCAAACTGATCGACACAATAGGATGAACCGCCCTTTTGCGGCAGGTCTTTGCCTCTATTTTGCCGCCACTTTTGCCGCACCCGCTTTGGCGCAGGATTCAGCACGCGCTCAGTTCACCGACCCAGCACAAATTGACACGGCCGTTGCGCAATTCACCGGCGCACCAATCGGCACTATCGGGGGAGCGCGTACACCGACCGACCGGCGCTTGCGGCTTGCATCCTGTTCCAGCCCGCTCTTGCTCGATTGGCATGGCCGAACCCGCGCAACGGTAAGGGTCCAATGCCCGGACCCCGACGGGTGGCGCATATTTGTCGCCACACGCCCAGCTGCCAAGGCCGCCCAGCCTCAACGAGTTATCAAGCGCGGCGATGCTGTTACCGTGATGGTAAGGGGGCGTGGTTTTTCGGTTCAGCACTCAGGCGAAGCGACGGAAAGTGGCGCGATTGGCGATTGGATTGAAGTGCGGACTGCACGCCGTGCTGACCCGATCCATGGCAAGATTGAACGCCCCGGCCTGGTCGTAATACCAGCGCAATAGACACTTTTTTCATGCCACACTTAATCCATCGGCCCGATGGCCGTTCTTGATTGCAGTAAACCACCCGGAGACGCATCATGCACTCTTTCGAACTGAGCAAATTGCAGGGAGTTTCTGGCCCGCGCTCGCTTGCCGAAAGCGACCGCGCGCAGCTGCCCCTCAGATCCGAAGCCGCTTCGCCGTCTGGCGGTCAAAGCCGCGTTGCCGCTGAAGGCATCAAGGTTGAGACCACCCTATCCGTCGATGCTGGCCAACCGCCAGTTGACGGCGATCGTGTCGTTGAGATCCGCAAGGCCCTGCAAAATGGAAGCTACCCCTTGATTCCAACCGAGATTGCCGACGCGATGATCGCCGCGCAATTGAACGTCGGCAACGCATAATGACAAATAAAGCGAGGGAAGACGCCGGACTAAGCGGCAATTTGCGGCAGATGATTGCCGTTCTGGAAAGCGAGCGGCAATCGCTTGCCGATCTCGACGCGGATGGCATCACCGAAGCGGCGCTTTCGAAAGAAAGCCTGTGCGATACGTTGGCAGGGGTCGCCCCTGACGATCTTGATCCAGAGGCCCGCGCACTGGCGGAAACGGCGCGCCATCTCAACGCGGTTAATCGCCGTGTGCGGAACCTTTTGGCCGCTAACGTGGCCAGAAGGCTCGAAGCTTTAGGGGTCTCAACCGACACATACGCACTTCCACATAGCGCGCTTGCCTGAGGAGCTTCTGGCATAGTGTTTGCTCTCATTGTTTCGGCGCAGCGATCCTGTTCGCGCTTGGAGCATGTGAGGCAAGCACACAGTGACCTTTCCGAGTCCATCCTCGTCTCAAGCCGGCTTGGCTAACACATTCGCCCGCGCGCGCGACACGCACGCAAATGGTCGCGACCCCATCCGCGTTCCGACCGCTGCAAGTCCACCAGTAGTTCGGTCGCAAGCTCCGCAAAGCGTAGAACAAGCGATCGCCGCCGCTGCCCAGCGCACATCTGTCGATTTCGGATATTTGGTCGCGCAAGCGCAGGTCGAATCCGCAATGAACCCGCGCGCAAAGGCCCGCACGTCGAGTGCAACCGGCCTCTACCAATTTATCGACAACACTTGGCTTACGACAATGCGTCGCCACGGTGAACGCTTTGGCCTTGGTGAAGTCGCATCGCAAATCGATCAAACCAATGGTGGTACCGCTTATGTGCGCGATCCCGGTCAGCGTCAGGCAATTCTGGCGATGCGCAACGACCCGCAAATCGCTTCGTTTATGGCCGCAGGTCTAGCAGAGGATAATCGCGCGCATTTGCTTCCGATCCTTGGGCGACAACCCGATCATGGCGAGCTGTATCTCGCGCATTTCCTCGGCGCTGGGGGTGCAGGACGGTTTCTTTCGGCCTTGCAAAACGATCCCAACCAAAACGCGGCCAGCCTGTTTCGCCGTCCAGCCGCCGCCAATCGC
This sequence comes from uncultured Porphyrobacter sp., assembly GCA_964580445.1. Lineage (GTDB taxonomy): Bacteria > Pseudomonadota > Alphaproteobacteria > Sphingomonadales > Sphingomonadaceae > Erythrobacter. The sequence continues at coordinate 31,952 of CAZOLE010000001.1, read as the reverse complement.
GCGATCTTCTATGAACGCAGCGGCGCTCCGCGAAGCCTTGCCGGCGTGATGCAGGTGATCGACAATAAGATGGCTCGCGCATTGGCCAAAGCGTCCCCTGAACCCAATAGCGCCCTAGCGCAGGGGCCGGGGCGCGTACCCGGCTTCACGCCCGTTGAGCCAACGAATGCACCCAATCTGATCGCCCAAGAAGGCGGCTTTCGCACCACGACGCTGCCGGTCATCACACCTATTCAGACCGCTCAACCTTCACGCAGTGGCTTCTCACTCAGTCCAATTTCCACGAGCAGTGCGAAAGTCGCACCGATGTCCAACGTGCTGCGCTCTACATTTGGTATTGGCGAGGGCAGTACCTTTGGCAGCGCTGGCTCTAACAACATTCGCCGAGTTTACGCTCAGTTGAAATCGCTGGGGCTATGATTGTGAGCAACACAACCACTCTTTCGGCGATTGAGCGACTGACAAAAGCGCCCGCCGCGATGGCTTTACCGGTCGGCATTTTTGCGCTGTTCGTGCTGATGGTCCTGCCGATCCCACCACTGCTGCTGGATATGTTCTTCGTGCTCAACATCGCGATCACTGTCGCGGTTTTGATGGTCGCCTTGAACGTGCGCACCCCGCTCGATTTTTCGTCTTTCCCCAGCGTCCTGCTGTTTGCGACCTTGTTGAGGCTCGCCCTCAATGTCGCCTCAACCCGAATTGTGCTGGTCAACGGGCACGAAGGCGGCGCGGCGGCAGGCGCGATAATCGAGAGTTTCGGCCAATTCCTGGTCGGCGGCAACTTTGCTGTCGGCCTGTTCGTTTTCTGCATTCTTTTGATCATCAATATGATCGTCATTACCAAAGGCGCAGGTCGCGTTTCAGAGGTGTCCGCGCGGTTCGTGCTCGACGCACTGCCGGGCAAACAGATGGCGATTGATGCGGATATTGCCGCAGGCCTAATCACCGCAGACGAAGCGCGTGAACGGCGTAGCAATGTCACGATCGAAGCCGACTTTTACGGCTCGATGGATGGCGCATCTAAATTCGTCAAAGGCGACGCGATTGCAGCGCTCTTAATCCTCGGTGTGAATGTCATCGCGGGTCTAGCGCTCGGCATGATTTCGCACGGACTTTCCGCTAGTGAAGCGGGTGAATTTTATATCACCCTTGCGGTTGGTGATGCCTTGGTTGCGCAGGTGCCAGCACTACTGCTCTCCATTGCAGCAGCCGCAATCGTCACCCGCGTCGCCGACGCCCGCGATCTTTCTGGTCAGATTGGCGGACAGTTTTCCGACCCACGCGCTTGGCTTCCAGTTGCTTTGATCCTTGCGGCAATCGGCATGGTTCCGGCGATGCCACAAATGATCTTCTTTCCCGCCGCCGCAATTGCCGCGACAATCTGGTGGAATCTCAAGAACCGCAAACCTGAACCCAAAGTGCCTACGGAACCGGAAGAGGAGGTTTCTCCCGACAAAATCGACATCGCCGAAGTGTCCGATCAAACGCTGGTCACCATCGAGCTCGGATTTGGGTTGGTGCATCTGGTCGATGAAGCAAAGGGTGCGCCGCTGCTCACCCGGATCACCGGGATTCGCAAGCAATTGAGCCGCGATCTCGGTTTTGTTTTGCCGCAGTTTCGCATTCGCGATGCATTGGATATGAGCGCTCAGGATTACTGCGTTACGCTTGGCGGAATTGAGGTTGCGCGGGGGCAAGTGCGGCCGGGTAAGCTGCTGGCGATTGACGCTGGCGATGTGCGCACCGGCCATGGTCTGACTGGCGAGGCCACGCGCGATCCGAGCTTTGATTGCCCGGCCCTTTGGATTGAGAAATCCGCACGCGATCATGCGGTTGCGGAAGGGTTCCTGACAGTTGACCCCAGCACCGTGATCGCAACTCACGCCAATCAGGCGCTTCTGACGCAAGCGCATGAACTGCTTGGCCCGCAGGAAGTGCGCGCGCTTATAGACGATCTGAAGGACCGCGCACCCGCGCTGGTTGAATCAGTGCATCCCGAACCGATGTCGCTGGCTGCAATGACGCGGTTTATGCGCGCCATGATCGCTGACGGAATTGGCCTCGCACACCCGCAACCACTCTTCACCAGCCTAGCCATCGCGCTCCAATCCACGACCGAGTTCGATGCGCTGGTCGATATTGTTCGCGCTGACCTTGGCGCACGGTTGACCGCGCAAGTTTGCGAACCGGGTGAGACGTTGAAGGTTGCAACCTTGGATGCCGCTTTGGAGAGCACGATCCTTGGCTCGATGGTCGATCCTGCAACAGGCCAACCCCTGATTGAGCCGGAGTGCGGGTCGATGATCGCAAGCCGCATCAACGCATTGCTGAAAGAAGCACTCGGACCAATCGCATTGGTTGTTCAACCGCCTGCACGCCGCGCGCTCGCCAGCCTCCTGCGCCAACGCGCCTCAAAATGTCAGGTCATGTCCATCAACGAATTGCCTGCGACGCAAAATGTCGAGGTCGTCGGGGTCATTGGCGGCGATGAACCTGTCCGTGCGCCCAAGCCGCTCGCTGCTCCACCACAGCCCTCTTCACAACCGATAGTTGCCGCATGAAGCACGATCCCACCTCTTTTTCCAAAGCCGCCGGTTACGGTGCTGCCTCGCGCGCCGAAGTCGAAGACCGCGTAAAACGGTTCTTGCCTCTGGTCCGACGTTCAGCTTGGCACATTTACGGCATGGGCCGCGATGGGCTTGAAGTCGAAGACCTGATTCAATCCGGCATTGTCGCGCTGACTGAATGCGCTCAGCGGCATCAAGGGCCCGGCGAAGACGGCTTTGCCGCCTATGCCAAGATCCGAGTGCGCGGCGCGATGCTCGATTGCGTGCGCAAGCTTGCCGCAGACAGCCGCACAGCTCGCCGTAAGCGGGCCGAATATGAAAAGGCTTGCGACACTTTGCGGCTGGAAACCGGGCAAGAGCCGAGCCGTGCCGACATTGCACGCGCAATGGGTGTGAGCGATGCAGAACTACTTGAAATCGAAGCCTCAGTCGTCAAGCTCACCTCGATCAACGACGAGTATGACGACAGCAACACCGCCTTTGCGAGCGATGAGCCTGACCCGTTTGACGTTATGTGCGGGCAAGAGGATCGCGAGCGCTTGATCCGCGCAATGAGCGAGCTTCCCGACCGGCTCAAACTGGTCTTGCAGCTGTTCTTCGTCGAGGAATTGAACCTTACCGAGATTGCCGAAGTGCTCGAAGTCAGCGTCCCGCGCGTCCATCAATTGCGCGCGAAAGCCCTGAAAGACCTTCGCGCTCTGATGGAAGCCGAAGGGGTCTAGCCGTACATCCCTTTCTTCGGTCCAAGATAGCCGAACAGGTAGGCGCCCACTTTGCGCATCTGAATTTCTTCTGCGCCCTCGGTGATACGATAACGGCGGTGATGGCGATAGATATGCTCAAACGGTTTGTGCCGTGAATAGCCGATGCCGCCATGGACCTGCATCGCCCGGTCGGCCGCTTCGCAAACCAGTCTGTTCGCCCAGTAGTTGCACATCGAGACCTTGTCGGAGATCGTTTTCTCAATCTCCTTGTGCTCCATATTGTCCATCTGCCAAGCGGTCTTGAAGATCAGCATGCGCAGCATCTCGCATTGGGTGGAAAGCTCGACCAACGGGAACTGGATCGCCTGATTGCGCGCCAGTTCGGTGCCGAACGGCTTGCGCTCACGGGCATAGCGGACGCTTTCCTCAATGCAGTACATAGCTGCACCACAGCTGGAGGCCGCCTGACGAATGCGGTTCTGGTGGACGAAGCTTTGCGCAATGGCGAGGCCGCGCCCTTCTTCGCCAAGGATCGCGCTATCCGGCACCCAAACGTCATTGATCGAGAGACGCGGATGGTCGGTGGGCATGTTGAAGGTCCACATCCACTCTTCGATTTTGATCCCCGGATTGGGATTGGGGACGAGGAAGCATGTGATCCCCTTGGCGCTCCCCGCATCACCGCTGCTGCGCGCAAACAGAGCGCAATGGGTAGCCTTGTGCATGCCTGTGATCCACATCTTCTCACCGTTGATCAACCAACCATCAACCCCATCGCGGGTTTCGCGGACCGCGACAGTTTCCATATGGGTTGCATCGGAGCCATGCTCCGCCTCGGTCAAGCCAAAGGCTGCCCGGCGCGTGCGGTTGAAGCCGCCAAGGATAAACTCATCCTGCTGTTCCTGAGTCCCGAAATGCTCAAACATCGCGACAAAGGGATGATTACCGACAATCGAATGTTCGTTTTGCAGATCGTTGTGGAGGCCTAGGCCCTTCTTGGCGAAATGTTCGCGGATCACCGCCATGCCGAGATTTGTGCCGTCCTGACCGCCATATTTCTTAGGCGACGAATACCGCCAATGGCCCGCCGCATCGGCACGAGAAATGGCCTTACCCAACAAGGCTTCCCACTCCTCGTTTGGCAAGCCTTCGCGTTCCCAATCGGTGCGCGCATCCTCGCGACGATGATCGAAGAAACGAATATTGTCGTCGGACTGCTCAAGCGGCTTGATCTCTGCCTCAATGAAGGCGTCGAGTTCGTCCAGATAAGCCTGAAGATCGGCAGGAATTGCGAAGTCCATTTAATTGTCCTCGTCTAGAATTCTAGGAGCGTCCGCCCAGGTGTGCGCGCTTTGCGCGTCCGCCCCAAAACACAAACATTGCGTGGGCGGGCGCGGGCTTACTGCATTCGCAGCAAGCCGGATCATAGCCATTTCTCACGCGCTTCGGCGAGGGCTGGGTATTTGGGTACGTCAACCATTAGCTTTTCAAGAGCAGCAGTCCTGAGATTCGCTAACACTTCCGGCGAAGCCAATGTGGTTTCTCCGCGCATGATCTGTTGCGTAAACTCAAAGTCGCAGTGCAAAGGTGCGGTTTTGCTGTAACGCTCGAGCATCCCCAACGCATTTCGTGCGACCGCTAATTGGAAACGGTCATGACCTTCCAAATGTTCTTTTATGCTTCCAAGCCATTCAGAAATCGCCACGGCTAGTTCGCCTTCATTCGCTTCGCCGACATAATCGTCGAAGACATTAGGAGGCTCGATCTCACGAGCGCGCTCTTCCTCCGGCGCATCCTCCTCCAACAGCATCAGCAGATCAAGCTCCTGCTCGCTGGTCCGGCGCGAGATCACCGCACGCTCAAGCGTCCGGTCACTTCCATCGCGCCAGCTCTTCGCGCATTTGAGGCAACCCAGCGCCCACCACACGGTCCGGTGGATGGTCCAATAGCGGAACCGTGCCCGGTCGACCGGCTGCCCGCTTTCAGCCTCGTAAGCGGCGAAGTAATCCTCCAGCGAACCCAGCCCCAATGCAGGCCGATCATAGCGCGCGAACCGCCACACAGCCATGCAGCCGAACGCCAAGTCTTCGTGCGGATCACCAAAATGCGCCAACTCCCAATCGAGCACACCGGTAAGCTTGCTGTCTTTGGCAAGCAGATTGCCCATGCGATAATCGCCGTGAATCAACACCGGATCGCAAGTTTCCGGGCAATGGTCTTCAAGCCATTTGATCCCCAGCGCGATGATCGGGCGGTCGCCGCCCGCTTCATCAAACTGCGCGCGGAAATCTGCGATGGCTTCGCGGTAGTCTATCACCGGGACCACATCTGGCACATCGCCGGGTCGCAGTCTGTGGATGCGTGCGAGATCACAAGCCGCCTCGCGCAGCAGCGCATCCGGCCGTTCCATCGCCAAAATTTCTTTGGGGTTGGGCGTGCCGCTCAGCGCGCGCATAACAAAACCCGAACCGATGCCGTCTTCGGGCTCGAGCACGGTCATAACCTCAGGTGCAGTGACACCCGCTCCGTGAGCGGCACGGATCACAGCCGCTTCGACATCGTGGCCATAGGGGCGGTCTTCAATGAATTCGAGGCTAGGCGCACGGCGCAGGACGTATGCTTCATCGCCCGCGACAAACCGCCAGCTTTCCATCGTCGCGCCACCAGTCAGGCGTTCAAGATCTTTGGGTGTCGCCAAGCCAACCCGCGCGCAGGCATGCGCCAATCCTTCCAGCAATTCGTTTGGTTGAATGCTCATCCTTCGTATCTAGACACAAAAACGGCCGCTTAGGTATCCCTAAGCGACCGTTCTATCGTCTTTGATAGGAAAGCGCCTAAGCGCGTTAGGCGACCTCGGCCTGTTTATTGACCATGATCACCTGCGGATAGGTGAACTCCAGCAGGCCTTCCTTGCCATATTCCGCGCCAAAGCCCGATTGCTTGTGCCCGGCAAATGGCGTGAACGGCGTCAGTTTCAGGAACTGGTTCACCCAAACCGTGCCGGTTTCCAGCTGCTCGGCAATCTCAACCGCTTTGTCTTCATCCGCAGACCAAACTGCACCCGCCAGACCGTAATCGGAATCGTTCGCACGTGCGATCACCTCTTCTTCAGACGAGAACTTCATCAACGGCATGACCGGGCCGAACTGTTCTTCGGCGACAATCCGCGCATCTTCTGGCGGGTTATCAAGGATCGTGAGCGGAACAAAATAGCCCGTTCCAGATGGATCGGTGTCGCCGCCAGTCAGGAATTTATAGCCATTGTCCTTGGCATCTTCGATCAGCTCAAGCACGCGGTCATACTGCTTCTTGTTCTGGATCGGACCAACGCCTGTGCCTTGTTCAGACCCATCGCCGACCTTCACTTGCGCTGCGTAATCGGCAATCGCTTGGCTCAGCTCGTCATAGATATCTTCGTGAATATAGACGCGCTTGGCCGCGATGCAGATTTGTCCGGCATTCATAAAGCTTGACCAGAACAGTTGCTCAGCGACCTTCTTGGGATCAGCATCCGGCATCACAATCGATGCGTCATTGCCGCCAAGTTCAAGCGTGACGCGTTTGAGGTCCGCGCTGGCGCCTTCCATGATCTTTTTGCCGGTCGCCGTTGAGCCGGTGAAGGTGATCTTATCGATGTCAGGGTGCGAAGTGATCATTGGGCCCAAGGAATCTTCGCCAGTGATTACGTTGACAACGCCGGGAGGCGCTGCATCCGCGATCAGCTCGGCAATGCGCAAAGTGGTCAGCGGTGTGAACGGCGAAGGCTTCAGGATGATCGTGCAGCCAGAAAGCATGGCAGGCACGATTTTTTGAACCGCCATGGATACCGGGAAATTCCACGGCACAATGCCACCAACAACACCAACAGGTACCCGGCGCGTGCGGACTGATTCTTTTTCGTCGTCTTGGAACATCTCGTCATCAAGATCGAGCTGTGCCTGAGCGTTGATCATATAAGATGCGCCCATAATCTCTTGCTGTGCCTGAGCATGCGGTTTTCCCTGCTCGCTGGTCAGCAAACGGAAAAGCTCTTCTGAATTGTCAGAGATAGCCTTTGCAATCTTGCCCAGTGCCGCGCGGCGCTCGTCAAAGGAAGTCTTCTTCCAACTGTTGAAAGCGGCGCGTGCAGAAGCGACCGCTTTGTCGAGCTCTGCCTGACCACATGCCGGAACTTGTCCGATCACTTCTTCGGTCGCAGGATTGACTACATCGAGCCATTCGCTGGTTCCGATCATTTCACCATTGATCAGGTTCTTGTACTGAGTGACCATATGCTCTTCCTCTCATCTGTCTAGCGGGGTTGCGTGCACCCAAGGTGAGACTTCGCACGCAGAAATCAATCACAATCCTCTTGAACACTAGGCAAAACGACATGCGGTTTCGCCTATCAGTTGCGCTATGCAACGCTAAGGGTATGGACGGCGGAGCAAAGGAGACCCCTTAATATGTCAGATACTCAGCCCGATCTCATCTTTTACGGCAGCCCCGTTTCACCGTTTGTGCGCAAAGCAATGGCCTTCGCCATTGAGAAGGGGGCCGGGTTCGAGCTTGAAAGCGTCAACATCATGGCGATGCCTGATTGGTTTCTAGAAATTTCTCCAATGCGCCGTATTCCAGTGCTGCGCGACCGCTCAATCGCAAGCGAAGGCGTAGAAGGCACGATCGCGGATTCCAGTGCGATCTGTGCGTATATTGACCGCAAGCATCCCGATCCTTCGCTGTTCCCGACTGACGCCTATGCGCTGGGCCGGGCTTTAATGATCGAGGAATATGCAGACACTACGCTTGCAATGGCCGGGGGGCTTGGCATTTTTCGCCCGATTTTCTTTAGCCTGATGGGCGGCAAGGACCCAGATCTAGAAACAGCGAAAGCAACTTGGGCGGAAAAATTGCCGCCGATATTTAGCTATCTAGAAGGGGCATTGGGCGACGCCGAATTTTTCGCAGGGGATGCTCTATCCATAGCTGACATCACGGTAGCTTGCGTGTTTATGCAGGTAAGTCTGGTGGCAGAGACACCACTCGACAATCACCCTAAGCTCGCGGCATTCCTTGAACGCATGCGGACGCGGCCATCAATCGCTGAACCATTTGGTAAGGCTGATGGCTTTATTCGCAAGACCTTGCCGACCCGCTTTGACCTGACTTAAGGCGGTTCGTGCGACGTAATGAGGGATAGCACGTAGACATGGCGAGCGAATGGTGCATCGGGATCATCGGCGGTTCGGGCCTCTATGCAATAGAAGGCCTCGAAGACGCGCAATGGATCGCGATTGAATCTCCCTGGGGCAAACCTTCTGACGAAGTTTTGTGCGGGCGGATAGGAGATGTGAAAGTCCGCTTTTTGCCGCGCCATGGCCGGGGGCATCCGATCAGCCCCTCTGAACTCAATGCGCGCGCCAACATCGACGTTTTGAAGCGCGCAGGTTGCACCGACCTGCTCGCGATTTCCGCAGTCGGCTCATTGCGCGAAGAGATTGAACCGGGCCGCTTTGCAGTGGTTGAGCAGTTTATTGACCGCACCTTTGCACGGCCTTCAACCTTTTTTGGAAGCGGCTTTGTCACACATGTCTCCATGGCTGATCCGGTATGCCCGCGTCTTTCTGAAATGGCAGCGCGAGCCATTTCCAAGGCAAAAGGCGCCGTGGCGGTAGGCGCGACATATCTGGCGATGGAAGGCCCGCAATTCTCCACCCGCGCAGAAAGCCGGATGTATCGCAGTTGGGGTGCGGATGTGATCGGGATGACCGGCATGCCCGAGGCCAAGCTAGCGCGCGAGGCTGAGCTACCTTACGCGCTCATCGGAATGGCGACGGACTATGATTGCTGGCGCGAAGGTGATGCGGTTGACGTCGCCGAAGTCATCGAAAGGCTGCAAGCCAACGGTGAGCTTGCCCGCGCCACGGTCAAAAACTTCATCGCTGGCCTGCCAAAGAAACGCAAAGCCTCGCCGATTGACACCGCTCTCAATGACGCTGTTATTACCGCGCCTGATGAGCATGACCCGCAAGTGATGGCAAAACTCGATGCGGTTGCTGGGCGCTTATTCGAAAGCGATTAAACCTGCTGCCATCGCGCGGCCAGCTAGCCAACTCACCAGCCAATCCGCGCTTGCGACAATGGGTACTTGCACGATAAAGCCGCAAGCGATGACCCGAATCCTAAAGCACTTGTTCGTCCTATGCGCGCTTCTCTCCAGCTTGCCTGCGCTCGCTGAAGTCCGCGTCCATTTTCACAGTTTCAACGGCTCTGTCTTCGTGGGGCGTTATCCGCACACTTTCATCGTCATGGAAGGAACGTTGAAATCCAACGGCCGCAAGGTGAACGAGAACTATGGCTTCTCCGCGCGCGAAGTGACCCCTTCGATCCTTCAAGGTCCAGTGAAGCATATGATGCTCAAAGAAACCGCCAACAATGTGCGCAAGACCAACCGCCATTTCACGATGAAAATCTCCGATGCGCAATATCATCGGATCAGGCGCGAAGTACGGCGGTGGCAAAACGCACCGGGCAAGTATTACGATCTGGAAAAACGCAATTGCATTCACTTTGTCGGCAAGGTCGCAACGATCCTTGGCCTAAAAGTGAGCTACCCCAGCAATATGCTGCGGCGCCCGAAAAAATGGCTAAACCATGTGGTGACGCTTAATCCAAAGCTAGGTGCTAAACCGATCTAAATCGGCCCGCTGACGGCGTTTGGCGCTTCAGGCCTTCCAGCCCCATGTCAGCAAGCATGGCGGAACGTTGCGCCACACCAGACCTTTATCCGTGCGTTCAAAGATCCGCTGTGTGAGTTTGCGCGCCGCATCGCGGAACTGATATGTCAAGAAAGCGCCGCCGGGTCGCAAAACCCTGTGCGTTGCCTCGACAATGTTCGTCGCCACCTCTTCCGGCAGCGAAGAGATTGGTAGACCCGACACCACATAGTCGGCATGCTCATGCTTCGTCGCGCGAACAATCCGCTCGACATCTTCGGCTGACCCCAAAACGGCGCTGAAACGTGGATCATCAATTGTGTCTTCGAGAAAGTCGATGAAGCGTTGGTTGGTGTCGATGACCAAAAGCTCTCCGCCCGGAGGCAAGCGGTCCAGAATATGCGGGCAGAATGTGCCAACTCCGGGACCATACTCGACAAACAGTTTGCAGTTGGTCCAATCCACCGGTTCGAGCATCAAATCAATCGTCCGCTTGGACGAAGGAATGACCGACGCAACCATTCCCGGATTTTCAAAAAAGCCCCGCAAGAAAACGGCGCGAGGACCAAGCAAGCGAGAGAGTGAACGGGTAAAGCCTTTGCGAGCATCTTGGGCGAGTTGATTGCCAGTCACGAAGAGTAGATCCTTTTGGCTTTACGCTGGGGAAGCTTGCTAGTGACAAGCCTGAGGTCGCTTTGCAATGGTCAGAGTCATTGCGAGTGTTGAAGGCTCTTGATTTAAGACTTTGCCGGATAACCTTATTGCTTGGCTTGCTCCGCGCGCCCGCATCAGGAATCAATCGCGCATGGCCATTCTTTCAGACAAATGGATTCGCACACAGGCACAAGAACACGGCATGATTGAGCCGTTTGTCGAAGCGCAGCGTCGAGAAGGTGTGATCTCATACGGGCTTAGCTCCTACGGATATGACGCGCGCGTCGCGCCAGAATTCAAGATATTCACTAATGTCGATTCCTCGACGGTCGACCCTAAACAGTTTGACCCTAAGAACTTCGTCGACCGCGAGACCGATTGCTGCATCATTCCGCCCAACAGTTTTGCGCTTGCGCGTACGGTCGAATATTTCCGTATCCCGGAAGATGTGCTGGTCATCTGTCTTGGCAAGAGCACCTATGCGCGCTGCGGGATCATTGTGAATGTCACCCCGCTTGAGCCGGGTTGGGAAGGTCATGTGACGCTGGAGTTTTCCAACACCACGCCGCTGCCAGCGAAAATCTATGCCAATGAAGGCGCGTGCCAATTCTTGTTCCTCAAAGGCAACGAGCGGCCCGAAGTCACCTATGCCGACCGTGCGGGCAAATATATGGGCCAACGCGGGGTCACGTTACCAAGGCTCTAGAGTATCCCCTTTGCATTGTAGGGCTTTCCGTAGCGGCTTTGACTCTGACTGAGGCACAGCGCATTGCGTGTGCCAAAGGAGAACCTACACATGGCAAGCCCCGAATTTGACATCATCGTCTATGGCGCGACCGGTTACACCGGGCGTCTGGTCGCAGAGTATCTTAGCAATCACTATGGTAGCCGCGATGATGGCCCGAAATGGGCGATGGCTGGACGCTCCCAAGACAAACTGGAAAGCGTACGCGATGAAATCGGAGCGCCCGCCGATACCCCTCTTGTGGTCGCAGATATCGATGATCCGGCAAGCCTTAATGCGATGTGCGAACGCACCAAAGTCGTTCTGACGACCGTTGGGCCTTACACCAATTACGGCGAGCCACTGGTCAAAGCCTGCGCCGCAACCGGCACCGACTATGCCGACCTTTCTGGCGAACCAGCTTGGATGTATCAGATGATCGGCAAATATGGCGAAGCAGCGAGGGCCAGCGGCGCGCGGATTTGCTTCTCCAGTGGGTTCGATTCGATACCCTTCGATCTCGGTGTGTTGATGCTGCAAAAAGAAGCGCAAGCGCGCTTTGGTAAACCTGCGACCCGTGTCAAAGGGCGGATGCGCGGAATGGCAGGCGGACCGTCTGGCGGCACCGTCGCTAGTATGGGCGCGACGATGCAAGCGGTTGCTGCGGACCCATCACTGATCCCCGTTTTGAAAAACCCTTTTGCCTTGGCTGAAGGATTTGAAGGGCCGGAGCAGCCCGATGGCGATACAGCGGCGTTTGACGAGAAGCTGGGCAGTTGGGCGGCACCGTTTGTGATGGCTGTGATTAATACCAAGACGATACACCGCACAAATATGCTGCTTAGCCACCCCTATGGCGAAGACTTTCAATATGACGAAATGGTGCTGACCGGGCCCGGTGAACAGGGCGAGAAAGCCGCTAAGTTCATACAGACCAATCCGGGCTTTGGGGACCCATCAGCCAAACTGCCTGCTCCGGGTGAAGGGCCAACCAAAGAAGAACGCGAGAACGGTTTTTACGATGTGCTGTTCGTCGGTGAGACCGCCGATGGCGAGACGCTGAATTACGGCGTCAAAGGCAAGTATGATCCGGGCTATGGTTCAACCAGCCGGATGATTTCTGAAACAGGCATTGCGCTGCTTTCCTGCGACAAGCCGGGCGGGGTTGGCACGCCGGGCTCTTTCCTAGGTGAAGACCTTGTGACCCGACTTGAAGAACATGCCGATTTGAGCTTCGCCATCGAAGACTGACTCAGGCACAATTCCGAGCAAACAAAGGCGGCGCTGGCATTTGAGCCAACGCCGCCTTTTTTAGCAAATTCGCGTTGATCAGAAGCCGAAACGAGCGCTTAGTGTCAGGTTGCGACCGGGAAGCGGCGCGAACTCTTTCGTGAAACTGGAATGGCGACGGCCTTCGGTGTCGAACAGGTTCTCACCCGCGATCTGAATCACAAAATTGTCGTTTTCAGGCAGAGGTTTAAACGAAGCATAGAGGTTCACAAATGCGAAAGCATCGGTAGGCGCTTCAAATTCTGTCACGTTTTCTTGCTCACCAAACCATTGGACTTCGCCGCGCAGATTGAGGTTCTGAAATTCGCCTTCCAACGCGCCAAGCAAACTCACTGGTGGGATGCGGGGCAGATCGCCGCGAGCAATCACGCCGCCATCATCGTTCAAATCTGCTGACACAAAGGATGCGCGCAGATCGGTTGTCAGAGTGAAGTCGTCATTCTTGACCAATGGGAGCACCAAATCGGCTTCGAACCCAAAGAATTGAGCGTCTTCTTGAAGGAACTCGAAAACCGGCAATTCATCCTCTTCCTCGCCGGTGGCATTCAAAAAGATGAAGTCCTCAAAATTCTGGTAGAAAACCGAAACGCCAAAGCTGCCATCGGCGAAATCAGCGCGGAAAAACGCTTCAACCCCCCAAGCGCTTTCCGTTTCTAAGTCGACATCACCAATCTCAAATGTCTGTGTCGCAATATGCGGGCCGTTGGCAAACAGCTCCTCACCAGCAGGTGCACGCTCTGAGCGCGATCCGGTGATCCCGCCGCGTGCATTTTCGCCCGCTTCAAGCACCAATGACAGCGCGCCAGAGAAGAGGTCGAAGCTGCGATCAACGCCAAGCACGTCGGATTCTACACTAACATTCTCATACCGGCCCGCCGCCTCAAGCTCGACGCCACCAAGGTCAAACTCTTGCGCGGTGAAGAGCGCGAACTGCGTGGTATCGTGCGGAGCCACAAACGCTTCTTCGCCGATCGCCGAAAAGTCACGCGAAACGAACTGCGCCCCGATTACGCCACCACCATTTTGGATAAGTTCAGCGCGCGCTTCAAAGGTCTCAGTATCAAAAACTGTGCCGACTTCGGGACCTTCAAATTCAGTGTGGGTGTAGTCGGAATAGCCAGCGCGAAGTTTCAGGCGCGAAAGGAAACCATCGCCAAGCGCGATGTCACCACGAAAATCGACCCGCAATTGCTCAAGGCCGATAGTGACGATTTCCTCTTCTTCCTCCTCTTCTTCTTCGCCGCCTTCACCTTCTTCCTCGCCTTCAGCATGGCCGCCCTCGGGGTTGCCGATGACGCCATAGTCAGTATCGAAATACGAAACCGAGGCACCAAAGCTGGACTCGCCTAAGAAAAAGCCAATGCCGCCATGCGCCGTCCAGCTTTCGGTGAAGCTGTTAGGGATAAAACCCTCTTGGTCAGCGGCCTCACGCAGTTCCTCTGCTTCTTCGAATTCGCCTTCTTCCTCTTCTTCATCCGCATCGCCAAGAATGTCAGCACGCAAAGCGTCAGAAAGTTGGAAACCGGGAATTTCGAGGTCATTGGTTTCGCGGTATGAGCCGCCGACCGAAAGAACGACGCTGTCGCCCAAACCTGCTTCGAGTGTCGCACCACCGCTGCGCAGGTTCGAAACCGAGTCAATCGCAGCCAAGCCCTCGATGTCAAATCCACCTTCGGGAACTTCAAGAGGAATGCGGCGGTCGATCACATTGACAACGCCGCCAATGGCCTGAGAGCCAAACAGCAGAGCAGTTGGACCGCGAAGAACTTCGATGCGCTCAGTTGTAAGCGGTTCGATCGTCGTTGCGTGGTCCGCCGAGGTGTTGCCGACATCACCTGTGCCAATCCCGTCTATCAAGACGCGGACGCGTTCGCCATCAAGGCCGCGCAGAATAGGTCGGGACGCACCCGGCGCAAAACTGGTTGCTGAAACACCTGGCACTTTGGAAAGGACTTCGCCGATTTGACCATCGAGATTGCGTTGAATTTCATCCGCGTCGACAACGTCCTGCCCAGCGATAAAGTCGAGTTCTTCAAGACCCTCAGCTGAGACAATGATGTCGTTTTCTTCGTCGGTCGACGTTTCGCTGTCTTGAGCCAATGCAGGTGCAGCGGTGACGGCAAAGGTCGCGGCTGTGGCCAAGGCAATACGGGAGGATGTGAAGGTCATAGGAATGTGTGCACTCGCATTTATGTAATAACGTATCATTGCTCTAACGCCGCTACGCATAAGTGCAAGCCCTGAACTGCGAACTTTATAGAATGACGCAATTGCCTAGATATTTTGCAACAGCGGGTGCGCGGCAGGATTGAGCATTGAGCTTAAACCACCGTCGGCTCTGGCTGACATTTGCCGAATAGCAGTCTGACTGCTCACGACCCACCACCTAACAGCGTTTTCTCTTCCTATAGAAGATGTGCGGCAAGCGTCGGTGTTAGTTTGCCGAGCTTTTGGCTACTATTATCTGTTAGGAAACGCTGAGCCTTTTTGCCGGTTAATCACATTGGCAAGGCCGACACTGGCAAAGCCACCGTAATTGCAAGCATCTGCAAAGCTTGTTTCGCCTTTGGGAACGGTCACCCGGGATTTTACCACCCATCTTCCCGTTTGATAGACTGACAGCATCGAAGTTTGCGACACAGCTGGCCGACCGTCTATTTCTGGAATGGCAATGTCGTACATCATAAGTCCAAGGCCCAAATGCGAATCTTCGCCTTCAAGTCCCTCTTTTTCCATTCGGTCAAGGATCGCTTTGCTCAATGGCGGGACTATGGCTTGGTGACACTTCTGCCCTTCTTCTCCGCGCTCAGTCACTGTGATCGCTGTGTTTTTTCCTAAGTTTCTGATCACGTTTTTCGCCTCATTGTAGGCCATCGACCCTGTCAAACCTTCAGCGGTGTAAACATAGACTGTAAGTCGGTTGAGCTTTTGTTCCTCAATCTTATCGTACTGGCACCCACTGTTGGTTCCATCCGGCGCAAAATCCACGATCGCGGTCAATTCCAGATCATGAAGACTGTCGAAGCACGCGGCGCCGCTTGCCTTATGCAGATAGCTATTGCCGGCCTCTGACCGAACAAGTTGCCAGTTAGCAGGATCAAACTCGACAAGATCACTGATCGCGTCTTCAGGTGTCTGCCCATCTGCGCCATCTTGTGCGAGTGCGGGGGCGGAAGCTGCTAAAAAGGCGGCGATAGACAACCGGACTTTCGCAAACCGGACATCCATACTCTTCTCCTAGGCTTTGATCTGCTCTAGATGGAATTTGATAGAGCCGAAAACGGTGAACAAGATCGAGCGAGAGACCTTTACTCTCCCTGAATCTAATGGACGTTAGGGCCACACCCCAGTCTCAGTCATTCACGATGACAACAGCCTTACTTGCAACCCTAAGAGCTTCAAGATCGTCGGAATCAAAGCCTCTGAAATCAAAGGGCGCTGTCCGAGCGATCCACTGATCACCTGACCGGCGCGGTCGCAAAGCGAAATGATGTGAGTGATGCTTGATGGGCGAAGTCTATCATTTGATGGCAAAACAAGCCTTAAAGTTGGCGCGCAATTCGGCTATAATGAGAGTGTGCAAGAGCAAACAACACCCAAGGCTACCAAGCCACAATCTAAGCGAGTCACTGCTCAGCAGGCAAGGGCCCTCGCGCTCGCGGCAGACCATCGTGAGAACAAGGTAATTGCCGTTGAACTTGGCATTTCTGAGAAAGCCGTTGGGAACCTCATTAGGAGGGCCAGTGAGACACTTGGCACCAACGGAAAAAACGCGACCATCCGGGCGTTTGTCCGTCAGTATCCAGAGTACCTAAATCAGGAATGGGCAACAAAGGAACTCGACCTAGACCGGGAACTTGATCCAGTTGAACTCCGAGCCCTTTGGGAGAAAATGCCGCACACAGCGAGCAACCCTTTCAGAGGTCTCAAGGTGTTTGATGAGGCATTTGGTCTAAAAGGTCGCATAGTCGGCATTGTGCTTATTGCGATTGCCGGGCTTTTGATTGCTGGGCTTGCAATCTTCGTCTTTGAAGGGGCGGACAGAATGCAAGGCAGGTTGATCGAAGAGGCTTCGTCATCACCGTCGAAATAAAACGAACGGAGACTTTTCGATGACCAAGAAAGAGAAATTGCACGGAGCAGCCAACTCAATCAGCGCAGAACTGCATGCAGTCGAAGCTGCCATTCGCAGCGCTCAAGCGCAGAAATTGAATGTATACGCCAAGGCTTTAGAGTGGAGCGGCGAAGCAGGCATATCGCCCTTAGCATGCCAAAAAACACACAAACGCTTTCAGGAGAGCATTGCGTTGGGCTTTCAAGAATTGAATAGCGCGGCTCTTGCGCACGCGAGTATCCAGAACAGCTACGACACCGTCATGGATATCCCCATAGTTTGTCCTGACATAGCTGGCGAACTCGAAGAAGAGAGCGGCGATAACGTTGTTAAGATAGCGGCAGCCTAGCTCAATGCTTCTCCCCGTCTTTACCGAATTTGGCCAATACCTCTTTTTCGCGATCTTTATCGTAGCGATTCTGGGAAGCGCTTGGAAAGGCGGGGAGGTCGAGCGAGCCGCCGCAGCTCTGTTCTTATACGGCTTATGGGTTCAACTCACCGCCCAACTGATCACGAAACCGAAGTTTCTCGAGGTCGACGAAATCTCGCTCTTGGTAGACACGATCTACGTTGGATCGTTAGTCTGGATCGCGTTATTCGCCAACCGCGTTTGGCCCTTTTGGGCCGCGGCTTTCCAAATGTGGAGCTTTGTCTTCCACCTTCCGCGAGGACTTCTGCCTTATCTTGGCGAGACAACTTATGCTTACCTGAAATCTGGGCCAACTGGATTGGCTCTCGTAGCTCTGTTTTTCGGGCTTATGGCGCATATCGCACGGCAGTCACGCAACGGTCGATACAGGCAGTGGAGGGGGCCGGTGATCTCGGCGGGCCAAAACAATGGCATGAGTGAGATTTACGAATCCGACCTTGAAGGTGCCTTGGCTCGTGGTTGGTTGGAATACCTAATGTTTGCGTGCGGTGGATTGGTAGCGCTCTACGCGCTTTCGGCGTTCTTCAATCTAACAGGCGGTCCAGATGCGACGCGCGGGGCTTTAACTCTGCTAGCGATTGGTCTTGGAACAATTGCCGGCGGAGAATTGTGGAGGCGGCGAGAGAATCGCTTAGCTTGGGAGCGCAAAGAAGCTTTTACTGCTAGATGGAGGGCAGTGCGCCTCGGCGAAGTTCATGCGAGGCAAGTTGGTTCGCCGACGCTTAACTGACTACCACCTTGCTTCGCGCGCGCCAAAATCCAGACTTTCAAAATGCTGGACGCTTTCACAACGGCTTTCACGTTTTTTCATGGGACTCCCAACGGCCTTCCATAAGCCGTTGAAACAATGGAGCGGGCGAGGCGATTCGAACGCCCGACCCCAACCTTGGCAAGGTTGTGCTCTACCCCTGAGCTACGCCCGCTCACTGACGCCTCGCAGGAGAACGCAATTCAGCGCGTCTCTGCCGGGGAGGCGGCGCAGTTAGCAACGCACTGCGCACCCTGCAAGCTTAAATATCGCTTGATCGTTAAGCGCGGCTGCTTCAGCGAAGGCCAACGGTTCACAAAAGCGCGAAACGCACCACATTGAGGTGCAGAAAAACTCGCTATAGAAGACAGGAGTATACCCCTTGGCCAGCATGGGTCTCAACATCGAAGAGCAAAAGGCCGTCGACCGCTTCCGCAATGATGTGGTGGAGCCATCCCAGACGAAACTCGTTATTCTGGATTTCTGGGCGGAGTGGTGCGGGCCGTGCAAGGCGCTTGCGCCGATGCTGGAGAAAGTGGCAGCAGAATATGCTGACAAAGGCGTCGTGCTCGCAAAGATCAATGTCGATGAAGAGAAATTCATCGCCGGCCAGTTTCAGGTTCAATCGATCCCGACCGTCTATGCGATGTTCCAAGGCCAACCGGTTGCTGATTTGACGAGCGCTCGTAGCGAATCACAGTTCAAGCAGGCGCTCGATCAATTGCTGGAGAAACTGCCGGTTGGCAGTGGGGCTGATGATGGCGCGCCCCAAGGCCCTTCGCCAGAAGAGATCGAACAATTCGTGGCGATGGGTGAACAAGCATTAAGCGAGGACGACCCTCAGCGTGCCGCTAGCATCTTTGGCCAAGTTACCGAATTTGCACCGGACAATGCGGTCGCGCATGGCGGGCTTATCCGGGCTATGGTTGCCATGGGTGAGAAAGATACTGCTGCACAAGTACTCGCCAGTGCGCAAGAAAATCCGGCGATTGCCGATGATCCGGCCATTGCTGCTGCAAAAAGCGCGCTCGAACTCGCCGGTGATACCGTGGACGATAGCGAGCTTGCTCGCTTGAAAGCCGCTGCTGATGCTTCGCCAGAGGATATGGACGCGCAAATGGCCTATGCCGAGGCTGCCTTTGCAGCTGGAGAGCGTGACGCAGCCGCGGACACACTGTTGGCGATGGTCGAGACGGACCGCGAATGGAACGACAGCGCCGCACGCTCTAAACTGCTGCAAATCTTCGAAGCAACCGGTCTTGAAGATGAGTGGGTGGTGGCAACTCGCCGCCGTTTGTCCAAAGTGTTGTTTGGGTAACCGCTGGTAGTGCCCACACGCCTTTCCATCTTTCCTTTGCCTGGCGCGGTCTTGTTTCCGGGATTGCAATTGCCGCTGCACATATTTGAACCGCGATACCGCGCTTTGGTGGGCGACGCCTTGGCGCGCGACCGCCGGATTGCAATGATCCAGCCGCAGCGGTCTGAAGATGGCGCGCCACTTTATTCGGTCGGATGCGTTGGTCGCATCGGCGAGATCGAGGCTTTGGATGATGGTCGATACAATCTCATTCTTGAAGGCGAATCGCGTTTTCGTGTGACGCGGGAATTGGATGCAGCGACGACCTTTCGCCAAGTGGAAGCGGACCTTCTCGAGGACGACGAAGACGAAGTGTTGAGCCATGCCCAGCGCGGAGGGTTTGAACTGGAAGCGCGCAACTTTGCCGATATCCAAGGATACAGCGTCGATTGGGATTCGGTTGAGCGTCTCGACGATATGTCGCTTATCAATGGGGTGTCGCAAATCGCCCCGTTTGACCCTGCTTCGAAACAAGCGCTGCTTGAAGCGGAGAGCCTAACAGCTCGGTGTGAGTTGCTAGTCCAGCTGATGCAGTTTTATGGTCGCCGTGATGGCGATGAAGAGATCATTACTCTGCAATAGGGTCGGATAGAGATTCGCCGACCTTTCAAAGAACGCAGCAAAGTCGTGAGCACGATAAAGGCATCGCGCTCGGCTTCGGGGCGATTGAAGTTTTCTGACTGCACCACCAAAACCACATCAAGTGTAGGCACCAAGGCGACGATGTTGCCGCCATTGCCCTTCATCATCGCCGCGCCTTCAAAGCCGTGTCGTGATCGGATCGCAGAAAACCACCAGAGCTGACCTTATTGGACGTGTTGACCCAGCTTGAGACGCGGGGTCGATGTTGTGCGGATCCATTCTTCGGGCAGAACGCGCGTGCCATGCTCACCTTTGCCAATGCAATTGAGCACAACGGTACCCTCCAGAAGACCTAAAACTCAACCTAGAAGGCAAGCCGCAACTTAACCGCCAGACGATCCGCCCTTAAATGATGGGAGGGATGCCAAACGCGCCGCTGATCCCGTCAATCACATATTGCGTTGCTAGAGCCGCCAAGAGCACGCCCAGAAGCCGCGTGATTACCGCCTCCACTTTGTCACCGAGCAAACGAATCAGCGGTCGAGCCGCGATAAGTGCAACAGCGGTCAGCGCGAGCACCAACCCCAAAGCGGCGAACACTTCGAGTGTTTCATTGATCCCATTGGCCTCATTCATGAGTAGCATGATCGCAGCGATAGCGCCCGGCCCTGCCATCATCGGCATCGCCATTGGGAAAGCAGAGACGTCTTCGATTTCAGGGTCAGCGTTGACCTTTTCCGCCCGCTCCGCGCGGCGCTTGGTTCGCTTTTCAAACACCATCTCGAACGCGATCCAGAACAGCATCAGCCCGCCAGCAATCCGGAAACTGTCGAGCTGAATTTGCAAAGCCCCAAGCAGATCTTCGCCGAAAAAGGCGAACAAGGTAAGGATGATGGTCGCAATGAACGTCGCGCGTAAAGCCATATTGCGCGCCTGCGCAGCGGTCGCTTCCTTGGTCAGCCCCGCATAGATCGGCGCGCAGCCGGGCGGGTCGATTACCACAAACAAAGTGATGAAAGCGGATACGAACAGTTCGGGAAGAACCATGCGAAAAATCCCTGTTTTTAAAATGAATAGATCACGCGCGAATCACATCACTACGTTCGCGCGCCCTTCAACATTCTTAGGGTCGCGGCGCAAGGCTTTCTTCGATGGCTGTCACCCATTCACCGTTATAATAGTAGTCTGCTGCTACATATTTAGCGCCATCTTCGCGGTGCTCCCAACGCCAACGCAAAGTCCCATCACGTGAAAGCCAAGCCTCCGCCTTACCGTCTTCGCCAATTGGGATCGCAGGCGGCGAAGGAATGGCTTCTCCCCTGCCCGGACAGCTGGCGACCAACCCCCTGATCGACGGGATTGCGATCACGACGATTTCGCCATCCTCAAACTCGCGGCGTGGCGGCGGCTGTGGGACATCCGGGCCGGACACGTCATATTGCCACAGATAAGTGCCATCGCTTTGACGCTTCCACACGGTAACATAGTCTCCCACGATACCTTGCGAGTCGCGGAAACGCCCTTGCGTGACAGCAAGGCGTCCATCGCAACTCATCACGACAGCAGCGGTGCCCCATGCATCGGAAGTTTCGGGGTTCTTTTCAGAGCCAAGAAATGACAGCCCGTCTCTTATTCCCCCTTCGCGGTGAACCTTGGCCCCTGGCGCGGCAAATCGCTTGGCGGCGGTGATTTGCCCTTCTTCTCGTGCAGCTCGAGCGAACTCAATCTCCCGCGCTACAATCGTCGATGGCTGCGCGGCACCCGGCGCTGTGGCAAGAGCGCGGTTTATGACTTGAAGAGGGGGACCGCGATTTCGCCCGCTGGAACATGCGGAGAGCGCTGTCGCGGCAATAGCGGCGAGCAACAGGGTGGAACGGGCTTTCATCATGGATTTCCCTGTCTGACGGAGAATTAGCGCAAGCCCGCATCAGGACCTGCGCATTTACGCAAGCTGACTAAAGCCCTTCTGGCGGTGTAAGCCCAGCATTGCGATGCGCCGCGACCATCGTGTTGCGCAGCAGGACCGCAATCGTCATCGGCCCGACACCGCCGGGCACAGGCGTAATCGCGGCTGCGACTTCGCTCGCTTCGCTAAAGGCAACATCGCCGACCAGCTTGCCCTTTTCCTTGCCAGGTTCAGGCGGAAGCCGGTTGATGCCGACATCAATCACCGTTGCCCCGTCTTTCAGCCAATCCTTGCCGATCATTTCAGGGCGTCCAACCGCTGCAACGACAATATCGGCGCGTTTTACCACAGCCGGCAAATCCTTTGTTCGGCTATGCGCAATGGTGACCGTGGCGTTGGCGTCCAGAAGTAGCTGAGCCATCGGCTTGCCCACGATGTTGGAGCGGCCAATGACGACAGCTTCTAAGCCCGAGAGATCGCCCAGCCGGTCTGTGAGCAGCATCATACAACCCAGCGGTGTACACGGGACAAAGCCGCTCTGCCCAACGCTCAAACGGCCCGCATTGATGAGGTGGAAGCCATCGACATCCTTATCCGGGCTGATCGAGGCGATGATTGCTTGCTCGTCGATACCGTCGGGCAGCGGGAGCTGCACCAAAATGCCGTCAACTGCCTCGTCTTGATTAAGCCGCTCAACCAATGCGAGGAGGTCCGCTTCGCTGGTATCGTCCGGCAGGCGATGCTCAAAGCTATTCATATTGGCCGCGAGCGTCGCTTTACCCTTAGAGCCGACATAGACTTGGCTCGCCGGATCATCACCGATCAGAACCACAGCTAGGCCAGGCTTGCGCCCGGCCTTTTGCGCAAAGTTCAGCGCGTGCTCGCCGACACGCTCACGAAGGCGCGCAGCAAAGGCTTTTCCGTCGATCCGGGTGGCGGTCATGCAGCGGCAATCAATATGTTGCGCAGGACGATGAGAAGGATTTGTGCGCCGATAATCACCACCATCGGCGACAAATCAAGCGCGCCCATCTGCGGCAGAATCTTGCGGATTGGTCGTAAGATCGGATCGACCAGTCGATTGATGGTCTCGTACACTTGCCGCAGAAACTCGTTGCTGGGGCTGATCACGTTGAACGCAAACAGCAATCCGATCACAAACTGAATGATGATCAACATAACGAATGCATTCACAAGCAGTGATACGATCTCGTAGACGGCGACAAGTCCTTGCATATTGCGACTTTCTTTCTCGTTTGCGCACCGCTCTCTACGGTGGCGGTTTGTGAGTGTCCCTAGTCAGCCGTATTACCTAACTAATACGCCTAAGGCTAGCCCCAGTTTGTTCCTCAATGCTCCTTGCGCACTAGCGTTCCTGCCCCGTGCGCGGTGAAGAATTCCAGCAGCATCGCATGCGCAACCCGGCCATCCAAGACAACGGCCGCTTCGCAGCCCGCTTCGACCGCTGCCACGCATGTTTCCAGTTTCGGCACCATGCCGCCAGTAATCACTTCATCTTCGTGAAGCTTGGCAATCTGAGCCGGGGTTAGATCGGTGAGCAACTTCCCGTCATCATCAAGAACACCGGGAACATCGGTCAGCAGAAACAACCGCGCCGCGCCCAAAGCTGCCGCAATAGCGCCAGCCATTGTGTCCGCATTGATATTGTAAGTCTCGCCATCTTCGCCGCCAGCGATAGGCGCGATCACTGGGATCATTCCCGCCGCAACGGCAGTGTCGATGACGGTGGTGTCCACATGAGCGGGCTCACCGACAAATCCCAGATCGACGACTTTCTCAATCTGGCTTTCCGGATCGCGTGCAGTGCGCTCAACCTTGCGCGCCGTTACCAGCCCGCCATCCTTGCCTGACACGCCCAAAGCGGTGCCGCCCGCTTTGCCAAGCCAGCCGACAATCTCTTTGTTGATCGCGCCCGACAGAACCATTTCAGCGACCTTTGCGGTGGCTTCGTCGGTGACACGCAGGCCATCGACGAAGGTGCTTTCGACGCCTAGTTTTTCCAGCATCGCGCCAATCTGAGGCCCGCCGCCGTGAACTACCACCGGATTGATGCCTACCGCTTTCAGCAGCACAATGTCCTCGGCGAAATCGCGCGCCGCCGCTGGATCACCCATTGCGTGCCCGCCATATTTCACAACGAAAGTACGCCCGGCATAGCGCTGGAAATAGGGCAATGCCTCAATCAGCACTTCGGCTTTGGCAAGCGAGGTTTTGTCGGTGGATTGCGTCATGACGCGGTCTTCATCCTTCGTTGGCTCGCGCGCTTAGCCGGTTCGCGCTTAAGTGCAAAGTGCTCAAGGCAATTGATTGCATATCGCTCGCGGACCCAAACTTTGCACTTGCCGTATAACTGCGTATATGTTGTCTGCGAATGGAACTCTAGTGATTGGCTCATGCCGGTCACATGAATGCACTGAGGAAGGACAAACATGAACACCGCACACACCAAAAGCTCAATCACTCTTGCAATCGCAGCAGGTCTCGCAGCAGCATGCTCTGGCGGCGCGGACGCACCAGCGCAAACCGAAGAAGAAGCGCTGGCAGCTGCTGGTGGCGGCGAAAAAGTCAAATGCTACGGCGTTTCCGAAGCAGGCGGCAATGATTGTGCAGCTGGCCCCGGCACAAGCTGCGCGGGCACCAGCACCGTCGATTACCAAGGCAATGCCTGGACCTATATGGGCGAGGAAGAGTGCCTGAACTTCGAACGTCCAGATGGCACGAAGGGTTCGCTCGAAAAGCTCGAAGACGTCGCGTAACGTTTCGAGACTAGGCGGTCGCCAAGCCGCTCATCCAAATAGCAAGGCCGCTGGGAGTGATCCCGGCGGCCTTTTGCTTGGAACGATTGGCGCAGCCCCCGCGCGCTGCTAGACTTCGCGCGATGCTCAAACGCCGTTTCAAAACGCCGCGGTTCCGCCGACCGCGTCGCACCCGTGGCACAATGATGACATGGTGGGTTTTGTGGCGCGTCCCGATCTTCTTACTCATTGCATTGTCAGTCTGGTGGTTTGGTGTGCGCCCGTTTGCTGAACCGAGAGACTGGCAAAAAGTCGACGAGCGAATTGCCTTATGCGGTGAGCGGGACAGCGCAGCGGCCTGCGTGGTTGATGGCGACACCATCATCATTGGGTTTAGCAGCGAGCAACGCAGCATCCGTTTGACCGGTTTCAACGCACCTGAACTGGATGGCGCATGCGAAGCTGAGCGGAGAAAAGCGAATGAAGCCCGCTTGGCGCTTCACACTTGGCTCGCCAAGGGACCGTTCGAATGGGACGGCGGGCCGGAGCCACCGCGCGACCAATATGGCCGTGAATTGCGCGAGGTGAGCCGAGTGAACGGTGACGGTGAGCGCGAAAGCCTCGCCGACACTATGATCGACAATGGCCATGCCTCGGACAGCGGTTGGGGCGCATCGCCAATCGATTGGTGCGCGTAGATCGCGGCGTAATCCGCGCGCCGCATAGGCATCCCCCAACCCCTTGCGCATTTGTGTTACAACCTCAGACAACGCGACTCGCAAACCAAAGGGGGATTGGGTGATGGACCGTGAAGCGATGCTAGAGGCGATTGAAACTCTGTATGAGGGCCGCCGCACCGGCGACACCAGTCTGTTTGAAAAGGTGCTGGCCCCGCATGCCAGCTTTCGTTTTGTTGGCGATGGCAGCATCATCATGGAGTTTCCCGGTGGCCGCGACAGCGATCCACAGAAAGTCGCGCAAGCGCTCTTCGAACAAGTTGATATGCTGGAACGCACAATGCTCTCCGCCACGATCGAGGAAAACCGCGCTGCGATCCATTGGCGAGCGGTCATGCGCGTGAAAGGCGGCGTGCCGTTTCAACATGAGCTGTTCGACCTGTGGGAGTTCAACGATGATGGCCTGATCACCGCCGGCCACCAGTTCCAGGACACCGCCAAAATCATCGAAGAGCTGGACGATGCAGGCAAAGCGTCATCGTCTGGCGGCAGCATGGGTTTCGACTTAGGCGCAAGCTGAACCCCGCGCCTCTCAACCCTCATTCCCAGCCAAAATCCGGTTTGATCTGCTCGAACAACGCGCGCGCCGTGAAGCGCCCTAGCATCAAGCCCTCGGCATCCGACGGGTCTTGTTGGACACACTGGCACACTGTCTAAGGGCAAAAAACCAAGCCTGCATTGCGCACCATCGCGGAGCGGTGATTTTAGCCAAGAAAGTGCCAAAGAAATGGCTCACGCGATTAGCCATCCCCGCCCGCGTAGGAAAGCGGATCGAGCGCCAGCGATCCTAGAGCTTATGCGGACCATCAGGCCGATATCTCATTCGGGCATTGCGTATGCGCAAAGGCTTGTTTTTATGGTGGTTCCCGGCCAGCATGCTCCCAAAAAATTTGGGGGGAATTTATGATTAGAACAACATTTGGCGCGGCCATATTGCTCGCTTTAGCGGGATGCAATCACGGCCTGCCGTTGAATTCGGCGTCGAGCAATGCCGGCAATGTCCAAGCTAATGCGCAAGCTGCATCGCTCGTTCTGTATAATGCAGCCGGAGGCGGGCCATACTGGTCATTCAACCTGACCAATGGTGGCAATGGTTTTACCATGTCGCACCCAATCAACACCGCACCTTTCCAAACCACGCACACTGGCACCATCACGAGCCAAACCCAATTGAATGGCGGGGCGTGGTTGATCGAAGGGCAAGCCGGAGGCCAGAGTATCGTCGTCATCATGGAGCCAGTGGTGAGCGGCGTATGCTCCGACGGGCACGTCGAGGGGCAAGACACGGTGCGCGTAGCGTGGGGCGGATATCTCTATAAAGGATGCGGTAAGTTGATCTAATCAACTCGGAGGCGACATTGGGCGCTTTCCCCGTTAGGCTGCCTCTTATGATCACACGCAAAAACGCCCACCGCGCCGCATTCGCGCTTGCCAGCCCCGCTTTGTTGTTGAGCGCTTGCGCTGAGGCACCTTCCGAGGATCAGGAGGGCGCAGACGCGGAGCCGCAAGACGCCTTTTTCGAGGCGCTTTCGAGCCATTGCGGAAAGGCCTTTGCGGGCAAGCTCGCGAGCGAGGATGCGGTTGATGCCGACTTCGCCAAGGCGGAAATGGTGATGCATGTGCGCGAATGCTCAGATGAGCAGATTGCGGTGCCGTTTCATGTTGGCATGAAAGACGAGGCTGGAGAGGTTGAATGGGACCGATCGCGCACATGGCTCATCACCCGCACCGAAACGGGCTTGCGGCTCAAACACGATCACCGCCACGAGGATGGTGAGAGTGATAAAGTGACGATGTATGGCGGCGACACCGCTGCGGGCGAAGGCGGCGCTGGCACGGCCCGCGCGCAGGACTTCCCCGTGGACGACTTCAGCATCGAAATGTTCGAGCGTGGGGATTTGGCCGCGTCAGTCACCAATGTCTGGACCGTCGAAGTCGACGCCGCGGACGTGAAAGATGGCACCTTCGCCTATCAGCTTAAACGCACCGTCGCTGGCGGCGCACCGGAAGATCGGCTGTTCCGCGTGGAGTTTGACCTTACCCAAGAAGTAACCGCCCCGCCCGCGCCGTGGGGTCACAAATAAGGTCTACCCGGTTTTTCTCTTCTTATGTTACGCTCCCCTCCGCAAATGGGGAGTAATCACATGGAAAAGAGTAAGAATAGGCAGATTCTCGATACTTGGTGCGAACGTGTCTGGGGTGAGCGGGATGAAAGCGCGATCCATGAATTGTTTGCCAGTGATGGTTCTGCGGGCGGTTTGGGCCGCGAAAAGTTGGGCGGACCCGATGACTTCGTGCCATTTCATCAGGCGATGTGCGGACTGGTTACCGACACGTGCCTGCGGATCGATCATGTGATCGAACAGGGCGATGAAATGTTTGCGCTCGCGACATTCACCGGCAAATGCGCCGAGACGGGAACTCGGGTTGAGATGGAAGGCAGCATGTCTTTTGAATTTGCTGACGGGCAGATTCTACATTGCGCCAACCACTATGAATTTATGACTTTGTTCGAACAGCTTGGCCTGTTGCCACAGGACAGTTTCGGCATGTTCATGGCAAAACAGAAAATGGCGGTCGCGGCGTAGCGAGTTGCGGTGCACGGAGGCGCGGCTGTTCCGCCTGGAGTTTGACCTTACCCAAGAAGTAACCCCGCCTGTTGTGCCGTGGGGTTGGGAGTAGGCTTTTCACTCCCCTCCCGCTTGCGGGAGGGGGATAAGGATGATGTTCAACCAAAAACTCTGCTCATGGCAACTCTGAGACTTTGGTTAGAGAAAGAATCATTTCCGCAGCCCCGTCTTGCCCAAGCTCAAGAGCAAGTTGCCCATCCTCTGTCGCGACCATTCGACCGCTCAACTGAAACTCAGACGAGTCATTGAAGAAGCCCTCGATCCGCTGATCGTGTTTCTTCAATTGAATCACTACTCCGCCGCCTGAACGCCGTCCTCGAACATATCCGCATCGCCTTGAGGCACTACGCTGTCTTCATTGACCGCTTTCGCTTTTTGACGCTTGTCAAAGCTTGACCAGACATTGTTCCAATCGCCGGTCGTCGCGCCTTTGGAATATTCGGTGGCGCGCTGTTCGAA
>CAZOLE010000001.1:0-3499 GCA_964580445.1 uncultured Porphyrobacter sp. | reverse complement strand
TGTTCCAATCGCCGGTCGTCGCGCCTTTGGAATATTCGGTGGCGCGCTGTTCGAAGAAGTTGGCGTGCTCAACACCATTAAGCAGCGGCGCGAGCCATGGCAGCGGGTGCTCTTCGACCATATAGATCTCTGTGAGGCCCAGCTGTTTCAGGCGCCAATCGGCGATATACCGGATGTAACGCTTGATCTCTTTCGCGGTCATGCCGTTCACCGGACCCATCTCAAAAGCGAGGTCGATAAAGGCGTCTTCGAGCCGCACGGTCTTCTGACAAATGTCGATAATGTCTTCTTTGACCGCTTTGGTCAGGCAATCGCGCTCTTCACAGAAGGTGTGGAACATCTTGATGATGCCTTCGCAATGCAGGCTTTCATCGCGGACCGACCAGCTGACGATTTGGCCCATGCCCTTCATCTTGTTGAAGCGCGGGAAGTTCATCAGCATCGCGAAGCTGGCGAACAGTTGCAGCCCCTCGGTAAAGCCGCCGAACATGGCGAGCGTGCGGGCGATGTCCTCGTCATTGTCGACGCTGAATTGCTGCATGTAATCGTGTTTGTCGGCCATTTCCTCATATTCGAGGAAGGCGCTGTATTCGCTTTCGGGCATGCCGATCGTGTCGAGCAAGTGCGAATAGGCGGCGATGTGCACCGTCTCCATATTGGAGAAGGCGGTGAGCATCATCTTGATCTCTGTCGGTTTGAACACGCGGCCATATTTGTCGTGGTAGCAATCCTGCACTTCGACATCGGCTTGGGTGAAGAATCGAAAGATTTGGGTGAGCAGGTTGCGCTCATGCTCAGTGATCTTTTGCGCCCAGTCGCGGCAATCCTCGCCCAAGGGCACTTCTTCGGGCATCCAGTGGATTTGTTGCTGACGCTTCCAGAAGTCGTAAGCCCAAGGGTATTCGAACGGCTTGTAGGTCTTACGGGCTTCGAGCAGCGACATGTTGTGTTCCCTTAATTGCGCGTGATGGACCTATATAGGTGATCAGAGGCTCGAAGCGAAGGCAAGCAGGGAAGATTTGCGGGGGATAGACCGTGTATATTCTGAGTCAGGCGGAGTCGTGCAAATTGGTCGTTGCTTGGAGCGCAAGAAAGGGTCTTGCGGCGGGCGCAAGTTAGCCTCGTTCAGGTTGCGCCGAAGCGGCTCTGGCTAAGAACTGATGACCCCAGAAACGAACACCCAGATCACCAGAAACACCGCACCCACCAGCATTAGGTAGGGCGCCTGCTTGCGCGCGTTCTCCGCCTTGTCCGCATCTTTGATAAATTTGTCGCCGAACAGCGAAAGGATCAATCCGCCGATCAAAAGCCCAATCCCACCATAAAGTAGCATGATAATCTTCCCCCAACTTTGTTTTGCTGAGAGAGAGTGTAACAAAACCTTGCGTAAAATGCATGCCCACCATTTTGATGGTTGGGTCGAGCGTCTGAGATGCGGGCGCGGTGCGTTCAGCAAAAACGTCGCGGCTTGGCGTCGGTCATCGGCTCAAAGTCACCCTGCGGTGCGACCGTGGGGGCGTCCGGGACATGGTTGTCCTGAAAACCTTCGACCAATTCCTCGCTAAGTGGCGACACAAAGGTCACGCCTGCTTCGCCTTTCTCAACCCAGCGGATTGCGGCGCGATGCGGGCCAGACCCTGCTATAAAGATTTGCAGGGGGGTTCCGATGGCGAATTGCTGATCACCGACGGGGAAGCGGCAGCCGCCTACAGAGATGTCAGACATGGTGACGTCAACCGGCACGCCCAGGCCAGTGAAGAACCGGCCAGGCAAGTTCAGCGCTTTGCGAGGTTTCTGCCGCGTCTGCATAGTGTTGTGTTGTGTAACTCACCGGAGATTAAAAGCGGGTAAAATTTCGAGAAGTCAAAGTGCGAACGGACGTTTCGTATCCTTGAGCAAGTCAAATCCACATTTCCTGAGCTGAAGCATGGCTTTGTAACTTCCACTTAAGTTGTAAAAACCAATGTTTCGGCCATCGACTAGTATCTGCATCGAATCCGCTAACATTATGGATGTTGCGAAACTGTTGGCATGGGTACTACCCCAACGACCGGAGACACCCCTTACATCTTCATTTGCAGTAATTAGGGCACCGTTGTCCCACCACTCAACATGCTCAACATATCTACCGGCGAGTTCTAAGCGAACGCTAGCTTGCTTACCATTGCGTTTCTGCAAGCTACTCCACTGCCCGTTTACTAGCGACAGGCCTGTGTGTTGCTCTACCGGATACCACAAGAAGCTGACTATCACTCCGTTCTCAAAGGCCATGAGCATTTGGCAATGGCGATCAGATCGGCCAACTTCCCATCCAGCGACATTCTTTGACTCCGCCTCAGAGGAGCACAAAAAAAGCAAGAACGTGGCAACAAGAACCCAAGTTTTTTTTAACATCCGAAGCCCCCTACCTCAAATTCTCTTCCCGCTTCTATTACTCGCAATCGATCATAACAAAAACCCCCTAGGACCAATTTGGTCCGCAAGGTTTTTGACTGTCTATGAAGCAGGGGTTGAATTTGGGGACAAGACTACTGGCAGCTCAGACATTCCTCGTAATCGGTCTGTTCCGCGGCCAGTTCAAACTTCGCCGCATCAGCGGTGTTGTCCGCCTCAACCCCGCCAGCAAAACCTGCGCGCTGGACCGATTTTGACCGGAGATAATACAGCGATTTGATGCCTTTCTCCCAGGCTTGGAAGTGCAGCATCATCAGATCCCATTTGTCGACATCCGCCGGGATGAACAGGTTCAGCGACTGCGCCTGATCAATATAGGGCGAACGGTCAGCGGCGAATTCAAGCAACCAGCGCTGATCGATTTCAAAGCTGGTCTTGAAGCTCGCTTTTTCCTCTTCGCTGAGGAAGTCCAAGTGCTGAACCGAACCGCCGCGCTCAAGGATCGAGTTCCAGACATTGGTCGAGTTCTTTGATTTCTTATCAAGCAGCTTTTCAAGGTAAGGGTTCTTGACGATGAAGGAGCCCGACAGCGTCTTGTGCGTGTAGATATTCGCCGGGATCGGCTCGATACATGCACTGGTCCCACCACAAATGATCGAGATCGAGGCGGTTGGCGCAATCGCCATTTTGCAAGAGAAGCGCTCCATCGCGCCCATATCAGCCGCATCAGGACACGGTCCACGCTCTTGCGCGAGCAGCATCGAGGCCTCGGACGCTTTGGCTTGAATGTGCTTGAACATTTTCAGGTTCATGGCTTTCGCCATCGCGCTTTCGAAGCCCAGACCTTTTTGTTGTAGGAAGGAGTGGAAGCCCATCACGCCCAAACCAACCGAGCGTTCCCGGTCAGCGGAGTATTTCGCGCGCGACATCTCATCGGGTGCGCGGTCGATATAATCCTGAAGGACATTGTCGAGCATCCGCATCACGTCTTCGATGAATTGCTTGTCGCCGTTCCACTCATCCCACTTTTCGAGGTTGAGCGAAGAAAGGCAGCACACCGCCGTGCGATCATTGCCCAAATGGTCAACCCCGGTCGGCAAAGTGA